>JAISUH010000100.1 GCA_031272205.1 Dysgonamonadaceae bacterium
ATGCAGGGGCAAGGTTGCAGTATAATATGCGGGTTTCCGAAGATATTACAATTCAATGGTTTGCAGGCATAAAAAACATTTTCAACTCCTACCAGTCCGATTTCGACAAAGGCATTGACCGCGACCCGTCATATATTTATGGTCCGGCGCTGCCACGAACCGTTTTTGTTGGTTTTAAGATTGGAAAACTGTAGAAGTTTGTGAAGAAACAATCCGAATCGCAATTTTTACAAGATTAAGAAGATTACTTTTAATAATCAGTGTAATCCGGAAAATTTTAATAAAATCAGGATTCAGACGAAAAAAACAGGCAACGGTGTCATCGTTGCCTGTTTTGCTATTTTAAAGAAACATTTTGTACGCTTCACTCATAACTGTGCTCATGAACCTTCTTTACGGAACGACCTGACGGATCGGCAGCATTTTTAAAGGCTTCGTCCCATTCCAAGGCGGTGGCGGTGCTGCACGCGATTGAGGGTACCGAGGGCACGCAGGCAGCGGCCGAATCAGAAGGGAACAACTCCGAATAGATGCTACGGTAAAGATATTCCTCTTTGTTCATCGGCGGATTGATGGGGAAACGCTCTTTCACGTGCGCCATTTGTTCGTCCGTCACTTTTTCTTCGGCAATGGCTTTCAATGTGTCGATCCAACTATACCCTACCCCGTCGGAAAACTGTTCTTTTTGCCTCCACGCGATACTTTCGGGCAAGTAATCTTCAAACGCTTCGCGAAGGATATACTTTTCCATCTTTCCGTTCCCTGCCATTTTATCTTTTGGATTCAGGCGCATGGCCACATCAAGAAACTCCTTGTCGAGGAAGGGCACACGGCCTTCCACTCCCCATGCCGCCAAGGATTTATTGGCACGGAGGCAGTCGTACTGATGCAACTTGCTCAGTTTGCGGACAGTTTCATCATGAAACTCTTTGGCGTTGGGGGCTTTGTGAAAATAGAGGTATCCGCCGAACACCTCATCGGCTCCTTCGCCCGAAAGCACCATCTTCACGCCCATCGACTTAATGAATCGGGAAAGAAGGCACATCGGCGTACTGGCACGAACAGTGGTAACATCATAAGTTTCAATGTGATAAATCACGTCTCGGATAGAGTCAATCCCCTCCTGTATGGTATAACGAATCTCGTGATGGATGGATCCGATATGTTTCGCGGCGTTCTGGGCGGCAGCCAAATCGGGGGATCCTTCCAGTCCGATAGCGAAAGAGTGGAGTTGAGGCCACCAGGCATCCTCCTCGTTATCGGATTCGATTCGTTTCTTCGCAAATTTTTTGGCCACAGCCGATATAATGGACGAGTCCAAGCCGCCCGACAGCAACACGCCGTATGGTACATCCGACATTAACTGCCGTTCGACGGCATCTTCCAATGCGCGGCGCAACACACCCACATCGGAAACATTGTCCTTCACATTGTCGTATTCCATCCAATCGCGCACATACCATCGTTTCGGTTCGTTATCGGGGCTGTAATAATAATATCCCGGCATAAATTCCTCTATTTTGGCGCAATAACCTTCCAACGCCTTCAATTCGGAAGCCACGTAATAAGTCCCGTCTTTGTCCCAACCCTGATACAGCGGGATGATTCCGATATGGTCGCGACCGATCATGAAACGGTCGTTTTCGATATCGTAAAGCGCAAAGGCGAAAATACCGTTCAAGTCTTCCAAGAAATCGGGGCCTTTGTCGCGATACAAGGCAAGAATAACCTCGCAATCCGATTCCGTCAAAAATTCGTAACGGTCTTGATACTGTTTGCGAATTTCACGATGATTATAGATCTCGCCGTTCACGGCTAACGCCAGCTTTCCGTCTTTGCTAAAAAGCGGTTGTTTTCCCGAAGTGGGGTCGATAATGGAGAGGCGTTCGTGTGCCAATATCGCTTTCTTTCCGGCATATATCCCTGACCAGTCCGGTCCACGGTGACGCAACAATTTCGACATCTTCAGCAATTGTGGACGAAGTTCTTCCACGGGGCGTTTCAGGTTAAATGCACCTACAATTCCACACATATTTTTTTCCTATTTTTATGGTTTAATTTAATAATACTTTGATCTTTAGCTATAGGCAGTAACTGCTTTCAATTTTTCTCCTTCAATTTTTTATCGATGTTTTCTGCCACTTTTCGTCCCGAAGCAATCGCTTTCACTACCAAACTTGCGCCCATAGCGGCATCGCCGGCAGCGAAAATTTTTGCCACATTGCTCCGATTTTGTTTATCAACGGCGATATTTCCACGCGGGTCATATTCGACACCCAATTCGGTCAGCAATCCTTCGTGAACGGGATGGATGAATCCCAAAGCAAGAAATACCAAATCGGCTTTGATGATTTCCGTTTTTCCGGTGGGAATCATTTTCATGCGGCCGTCTTCTTTCTTCCATTCCACCTCTTCCACAAGCACTTCTTTCAGTTGCCCGTTTTCGCCTCTGAACGCCACCGTGTTTAATGCCCATTTGCGGATGCAGCCCTCTTCGTGCGACGACGAGGTTTTGAGGATGTACGGATAATAAGGCCAGGGCGTTTCGGGATTTTTATCGACGGGAGGTTTGGGCATAATCTCAATTTGAGTTACCTGCACAGCGCCTTGACGGATGGATGTACCCACACAATCGGAGCCCGTATCGCCCCCTCCGATGACCAATACGTGCTTATCTTTGGCCGAAACAATTTCGGGGAAAGTGAGTGTTTCGTTCATCAAAATCTGGTTTTCCTGCGCAAGGAAGTCCATTGCGTAGTAAATACCTTTCAAATCGCGGCCTTCGGGTGTGATATTGCGCGGATGACCGGCGCCGATAGCAATGCAAACGGCATCGAAATCGCTCGCGATTTGTGTTCCTGAAATGTCTTTCCCTACCTCCGTATTGGTTTTAAAAACGATACCTTCCTCTTCGAGAATCTTCAAGCGTCGGTCGATAATGTTTTTATTCAGTTTGAAATTGGGAATGCCGTAGCGCATCAGTCCACCAATACTGTTGTCTTTTTCGAAAACGGTTACGTGATGTCCTTTGCGATTCAACTGCTGTGCGGCGGCCAGGCCTGCCGGGCCGGAACCAATAACGGCCACCTTTTTGTTTGTGCGGTATTTTGGGGGATTGGCCGTTATCAATCCTTCATTGAAAGCCACTTCTGTTACCGCGGCTTCGTTTTCCCGAATGGTAACGGGCGCATTCTGCAAAGAGAGCACGCAAGATTTCTCGCACAAAGCGGGACAAACGCGCCCCGTAAAATCGGGGAAGTTATTTGTTTCGTGCAACCGTTCAACGGCTTTTTTCCAATGACCTTTGTAAGCCAAGTCCTGCCATTCGGGCATTTTGTTACCCAAAGGGCAGCCCCAATGGCAAAACGGAATGCCGCAATCCATACAGCGAGAGGCTTGCAGTTTGCGGTCTTCGCGATTCAGGGTCTGCTCTACTTCTCCAAAATCATATATGCGTTCACTTACAGGACGATATCCGGCTTCCTTGCGCGGTATTGTCATAAAAGCTTTAGGGTTTCCCATCTTGATTAATTTTCTTTTCCTGTTTAAATTTTGTTTTCGTCAAATTTCGCGGTCGAAAGGGTCTCAATAATCCCTTTCCACATTAGCCAATTTACGGTTGAGTTTTTCCATTTGCTCTTCCTGCAATACTTTTTTGTATTCAATCGGAATCACCTTAATGAACTTATCCACATAGTGATCCCATTTATCAAGGATTCGCTTTGCGAGAGGGCTGTTCGTATATTGATAATGTTGCGAAATCAGGTTTCTCAATTCGCGGTTGTCGGCCATATCTTCGATAAGCGACAGTTCCACCATTTCCATATTGCAATAATAATCGAAGTCTCCTTTCTCGTCGAGCACATAAGCGATTCCTCCGCTCATGCCGGCCGCAAAATTCCGTCCGGTAGGGCCTAAAATCACGGCACGCCCGCCCGTCATGTATTCGCAACAGTGGTCGCCCGCACCTTCCACAACGGCTGTCGCGCCCGAATTGCGCACACAGAAACGTTCGCCTGCGATACCATTAATAAACACTTCGCCCGATGTAGCGCCGTACATGGTGGTATTGCCGCAAATAATATTTTCTTCGGGGTTGAAAGAACTGCCTTTCGGCGGCGTTAAGACGATACGTCCACCCGAAATGCCTTTTCCGAGGTAATCGTTCGTATCGCCCGAAAGATAAAATGTTATGCCTTTCGAGAGGAAGGCGCCGAAACTTTGACCTGCCGAACCGTCGAAATAGACCGACACGGTATTGTCGGGCAAGCCCGTTTGGCCGTATCGTTTGGCAATTTCGCCCGAAAGCATTGCTCCGACAGCCCTGTCCGTGTTTTTGATCTTCGATTTGATGCTGACGGGCAGTGAAAAATCGAGCGCCGGCATCGCCTCCTGTATCAATTTCCTGTCCAAGACTTCTTCTACTTTGTGATACTGTTCCGAAACCTTTCTGCGAGCTACTTTTGTCGCTTCTTCGGGATAGAATACTATTTTTGAGAGGTCTATTTTTTCCGTCTTGGGCGATTCGGGATAATGTTTGCGCGTGAGTAAGTCGGCGCGTCCGATTATTTCATCGAGCGACTTGAAGCCCAATTGCGCCAAATTTTCCCGCACATCTTCGGCCATGAAGCGGAAGAAGTTCAACAAATATTCGTATCGTCCCGTAAATTGGCGGCGGAGCTGTTCGTTTTGCGTTGCCACGCCCACCGGACAGGTGTTCATGTGGCATTTGCGCATCATCACGCAGCCAAGGACAATCAAGGCGCTCGTAGCGAAACCGTATTCTTCGGCGCCCAGCATAGCGGAAATCACGATGTCGCGTCCGGTTTTCAACTGTCCGTCCGCCTGTAATTTGACCACCCCGCGAAGGTTGTTCATCACCAAGGTCTGTTGGGTTTCGGCCAAACCGATTTCCAAGGGCAATCCGGCATGTTTGATGGAACTCGAAGGGCTTGCCCCTGTACCGCCTTCCGCCCCGCTGATTACGATTAAATCGGCTTTTGCTTTGGCCACACCGGCGGCAATGGTTCCCACGCCGCTTTCCGAAACCAATTTGACGCTGATGATGGCGGCCGGATTCACGTTTTTGAGGTCGAAAATCAACTGAGCCAAATCTTCGATGGAATAAATATCGTGGTGCGGCGGCGGCGAAATCAAAGAAATTCCGGGAATGGAATGGCGTGTTTTTGCGATGATTTTATCCACTTTGTATCCCGGTAGCTGTCCGCCTTCGCCCGGTTTTGCGCCCTGGGCGACTTTTATTTGTATCTCGTCAGCGTTCACCAAATATTCGGCGGTTACGCCAAAGCGTCCCGATGCGACCTGTTTGATGGCGCTTCGCGTGCTCAACCCGTCTTCCCGAGGTTTGAAGCGTTCGGGATCTTCGCCTCCTTCGCCCGTGTTGCTCCGTCCGCCGATCAAGTTCATGGCGATAGCCATCGCTTCGTGCGCTTCGCGGCTGATAGAACCGTAGGACATTGCTCCCGTGCAGAAGCGTTTCATAATGTTCTCCACGGGTTCCACTTCCGAAATGTCAATCGGGTTGCGTTTGTAATCCAGCAGGTCGCGAATGAATACCGGCATGGACTTTTCATCGGCCGCCGCCACGTATTCCTTGAATTTTTCGTAGCTTCCCGTGCGGGTTGCGATCTGCAAACGGGCAACCGTTTCAGGATTCCATGCATGATACATCCCCTCCACCCGGTAAGCATAATTGCCGAGGTTCCGCAGGTGGAAAGGCTCGTTATCCTCAGGGTCGAAAGCCTCTTTGTGCGGCTGCACCACCTCGCGGGCGATATCTTCCAGATCGATTCCTCCGATTTTCGATGAGATGTCTTTGAAATACGTATCCAGCACGCTCGAAGAGATTCCGAGAGCCTCAAAAATATGGGCTCCTCTATAGCTCCTCAAGGTTGAGTTGCCCATCTTCGACAGCACTTTGAGCAGCCCTTTATTGATGGCTTTGATGTAATTTTTCTTTGCTGTCGCGAAATCGAGTTGGATTTCGCCCGATTTCACTTTGTTATTCAGGATGGCGAAGGCTATATAAGGATTTACGGCATTTGCGCCAAAACCGAAGAGCAATGCAAAGTGCATGACTTCACGCGGTTCGCCGGTTTCTACCACAATATCTATCTGCATGCGTTTGCGCTTTTCCACCAAATACAAATGCACGGCGGAAGTGGCCAACAGCGACGGGATGGGTGCATGAGCCGCATCCACGCCTCTGTCGCTCAACACGATATAGTTTTTCCCCTCGTCAACAGCCTGTTCCACGGAAAGGCACAAATCGTCGATAGCCTTTTTCAATCCGGCTGCGCCGCTTTTCGGATCGAAAAGCATGGGTAAAACGGCCGTCGAAAAGCCTTTATAGCGTAAATTGAGCAGGATGTCGAACTGGGTGTTCGTTAAAATGGGGCTTTTCATTTTCACGATGCGCGACAGTTCCGGCACGCTTCCGAGCAGGTTCTGGTGCACCGCGCCCATGTAGCCGGTAAGCGACATCACCAATTCTTCGCGGATGGAGTCGATGGGCGGGTTGGTTACCTGCGCAAACTGTTGCCTGAAATAGTTGAACAGACGTTGCGGCTTATCGGAGAAAGCGGCCAAGGTAACATCGTTACCCATCGACGATACCGGCTCTTTGCCGTCGTTGGTCATGGGTTTAATCAATACTTCTATGTCTTCCACCGAATAGCCGAAGGCTTTCAGTTGGGTGTCGTAATCGGCGATGTCGTTACTGACGGTACGTCCCGAAGAAATATCGTCGAGGTTCAAACAGTTCTTATTGAGCCATTCGCGGTAGGGATAGGCTTTTGCCAGATTTTCTTTGAGTTCCGTATCGGAATAGATATTTCCGGTCAGTGTGTCCACCATCAGCATCTTGCCCGGTTTCAGGCGGCCGCGCGATTTGATATTCCCTGCTTCGATGGGTATCGTGCCCGTTTCGGAGGCGATGATCATTGTTTCGTCGTTGGTGATGGTGTAGCGTGCCGGACGCAAACCGTTGCGGTCGAGCATCCCTCCGGCGTAGCGCCCATCGCTGAAAATCAGCGTTGCGGGGCCATCCCAGGGTTCCATCAGCATGCTGTGGTATTCGTAGAAAGCCCGCAAGCCGTCGGATATGGGGTTTTTATCGTTAAAACTTTCGGGAACGAGCATGGCCATGGCGTGCGGCAGCGATTTGCCGGACATCACCAAAAACTCCAACACATTGTCGAGCGACGCGCTGTCGCTCATCTTGGGCTGCACGATGGGATATAATTCGCTCATCTCGCCCAGCAATTCCGATTGCAACACGCTTTCGCGTGATTCCATCCATTGGCGGTTTCCCCTGATGGTGTTGATTTCACCGTTATGCGCAAGCATGCGGAAAGGCTGCGCCAAATCCCAAGTTGGGAAAGTATTGGTGCTAAAGCGCGAGTGCACGAGCGCTACGCGGCTCGTGAAGTTGGGATTGGACAGATCGGGAAAATATTCGCGCAGTTGCAGCGACGAGAGCATCCCTTTGTATATCATCCGTTGCGACGACAAACTGACCATATAGAAACTGCGACCCTGTGCAAGATTGGAAAGGGTGATGGCTCTTTCTATTTTTTTTCGAACGACATACAATTTTCGTTCCAACTCTTCGGGCGAAACAAATCCGGCGACGAAAAGCTGTTTTATGGCGGGTTCATTGGACAAAGCTATTTCTCCGAGGCAGCTGCTATTGACGGGCACGTCGCGCACATGCAACAGGGTAAGTCCTTCTTTTTCTATTTTTTCTTTGATCACATCGAGGCAGAGCTGTTGTTTTTCGGGGTCTTTCGGTAAAAAAACCAAACCTGTTCCGTAACGGCCTTCCGTCGGAACGGCGATTCCCTGCAACAGGATAAATTCATGGGGAATCTGTACAAGGATTCCGGCTCCATCTCCGGTGATGTTATCGGCGCTTTCGGCTCCCCGATGCACCATGTTTTCCAATACTCGCAGGCCTTTTTCAACGATCTCGTGCGATTTCATGCCATTGAGCGTCATTACCAGCCCGACTCCGCAGGCATCATGTTCATTCTGAAACGAATAGAGCGATTGTTTTTCAAATTGTTCTATGCGTTGCTGGAAAGGATTGTCTTGATCCATTTTTTGTTCCTTAAAATTATATTTAGTAAGCTAAAAAATAGTGGATAATCACTTACCCACTATTCCAAAACTGTTTATTAAAAAGTTATCTGATTGTTATAGAGAGTTTTTATTTCTTTCTTTAACGAATAAATAAAAGTTCGCGATATTTGGGTAGCGGCCACAGTTCGTCGTCAACTATCAGTTCGAGTTTATCAACGTGATAGCGGATTGTGTCGAAATGCGGCAGCACCTTGTCGTGATAAGCGATGGCTTTCTCACGTTCGCTCTCTATTTTGTTCGCTTTCTTGCGGGCTTCAACCATCTCATCCACACGGTGTTTGATGATATCGATGCGTTCTGCAATTTCCTCAATCAGGCCTTTGTCGAGCGCACCGAGAGTGGCTGCTTTATCCTGAGGATAGACCTGTGTGAGTTTGTAAACGTTATCGAGCAACATCGACTGATACTTCGTTGCAACGGGAATGATGTGGTTGAGAACGAGGTCGCCAAGTACGCGGGCTTCAATTTGAATTTTCTTCGTATAAGTTTCCCATTTCACTTCGTTGCGCGACTCAAGTTCCTTTTCGGTCAGCACGCCTACGCCTTCAAACAGGGCGATGGCTTCTTTCGAGGTGTTGGCGTCGATGATGAGTGGAACGCTGGTTTCGCAGTCTAATTTGCGTTTTGCAGCCTCTTTTTTCCATTCTTCGCTGTAGCCGTTGCCCTCGAAACGAATCGGTTTCGACTTTTTGATGTAATCTTGCAATACTTCAAAAATGGCGTCGTCTTTTTTCGCGCCTGCTTTGATTTTTGCATCGACGGTTTTCTTAAATTCTTTCAACTGCGCTGCTACAATGGCGTTGAGGGTAATCATACCCGAACCGCAGTTTGCCGACGAGCCGACGGCGCGGAATTCAAACCTGTTGCCGGTGAAGGCGAAAGGCGAAGTACGGTTGCGGTCGGTATTGTCCAAGAAAACTTCGGGTATCGAGCCGATGCCGAGCGAAAGTTTTTGTTTCGATGCGATGTTGATTGCTTCGGTTTTTTTGCTCTTTTCGATGTCGTCGAGAACTTTTGAAATCTGTGCGCCGAGGAAAACCGACACAATGGCGGGAGGAGCCTCGTTAGCGCCAAGACGGTGGGCGTTTTGCGCTGTCATTATCGACGCTTTCAGCAGTGCGTTGTATTTCCAGATGGCAACCAAAGTGTTTACTACGAAAGTGATGAACTGCAGGTTTTCGTCGGGAGTTTTGCCCGGTGTGAAAAGTCCTACGCCGGTATCGGTGCCGAGCGACCAGTTGTTGTGTTTGCCGCTTCCGTTGATGCCTGCAAACGGTTTTTCGTGGAGCAGGAGGCGAAATCCGTGACGGCGGGCGACTTTCTTCATAATCGACATAATCAGAAGGTTCTGATCGACCGAAAGATTGGTTTCGCCGAAGATGGGGGCAAGTTCAAACTGGTTGGGTGCAACCTCGTTGTGCCGTGTTTTGAGTGG
>JAISUH010000065.1 GCA_031272205.1 Dysgonamonadaceae bacterium
AGGAGCAAGTTTCGCTTACGACGATTACAAAACACATTTTGAAGATTTACTGATTTTGTATGGCGATCCGTCCGATCCTCCACTGAAAAATCCCACTCCACGCACGGCAATCAACCGCAACGAATCCGTACCCGGAGCCTTTGCCGAATATACGTTCACGCAAGGCGATAAATTCACCTTCATCCTCGGCTTACGCGAAGATTACAACAGCCGTTTCGGCTGGCTTTTCACTCCCCGCGCAAACGTAAAATACAGCCTGTTGCCCGAACTTGTTCTTCGCGCTTCCGCAGGCCGCGGCTACCGATCGCCAAACGCCATTGCCGACAATATCGGTCTGCTCGCCTCTTCGCGTGAATTTCACATCGAAACGATTGATAATCTTGATATTGAACGTGCATGGAATTTCGGAGGAAATGCAACTGCATACATACCTTATGGCGATGATAAAACGCTCACGGTCAGCCTCGACTATTTCAACACCCGCTTCGACAATCAGGCGGTAATAGATATGGAACGAAGTCCTAACGACGTATATTTCTATAATTCGCAAGGAGAATCCTACGCCCACGCATTGCAGGCAGACCTTCAGTTTTCGCCCTTCAAGGGTTTTGACGTTTTCGCCGCATACCGTTACAACAAATCAGAGATCACGTATTCCGAAAACGGACAGAACCATACGATAGAAAAACCGCTGACTTCGCGCTATCGCGGGCTGGTAAATCTTGCCTACGCAACCAATTTGCGCAAATGGGTGTTCGATTTCACTGCGCAAATCAACGGCCCGTCGCGACTTCCGAACCTCAACGGTTACAACTCCCAAAAACGTTATTCGAAGACCTATCCGGTCTATTTCGCGCAAATAACGAAAAATACAAAACGCTTCGACATTTATCTCGGCAGCGAAAATCTGTTTGATTTCCGCCAAAAAGACCCGGTTCAGAATTGGGAAAATCCTTTCGAACGCAATTTCGATGCATCCATGGTTTGGGGACCTGTAGTAGGACGAAAAATTTATGCGGGAATCCGCTGGAGAATCGGAAAATTACCTTGATACTCAATTAATTAAAAATAAAATCAAAATGAAGAATTTATTCTGTCCATTCTTATTTGTTTCGCTGCTCATCTCTTGCGGCGGAGACGATGAAACGGCAAAATCAAGTCAGACCATAACTTTTGACAGCTTTTTGCCCGCAAATTTAAGCGAAGGTACGGTTACAGTCAACGCTACCGCATCGTCGGGCCTATCGCTGACGTTAACAAGCAGCAACAGCTCCGTTGCAACCATCGGCGGAAAAACGCTGACGCTCCTCAAAGCAGGAACAACCGTCATTACCGCTTCACAAACGGGAAACGACCAATGGCTCGAAGCTCAGAACATTTCCCGAACGCTCGAAGTTTTTGAAGACAACAATCCGAGTAAAAAATCGCAGGAGATCACATCGTTTGTCATACCGGCGACATGGACAAATCTCGACGGCGAACTGCCGCTTGAAGCCACTGCATCCTCCGGTTTGCCGGTGAAGTTTTACAGCGCCTCACCGTATGTCGAAGTAAAAGGCGGAACGCTGAAACTGCTCGACAATGCCGGACATTACGAAAATACTCGGATCTCCATCGTAGCACATCAGGGTGGCGACAGCGAGTACAACGCATCCGCAAAGGTATCAAGAGAACTCAGTATCACGCACAAATAATATTCATCTTTCAAAAAATTACAGAACAATGAAAACAAATCGATTTTTTATGATTTTCGCGGCGATGTTTGTGCTCTCCATGACAGCGGCAGTTGCGCAGGACAACACGGGAAAAACCGATAAAAAGAAAAAGAAAAAAGATGCCGAAGTTACTTTCCTCGTTAATATGACTTGCGAAAACTGTCAGGCTCGCATCGAGAAACACATCGCTTGGGAAAAAGGCGTTAAAGACCTGAAAATCAATCTCGACAAAAAATTAGTTACCATTAAATACAACACGGAGAAAACCAACGAAGAAGCGTTAGATAAAGCCATTGAAGCCCTCGGATACACATCGGAAAAAGTGGAAGAACCTCCGAAAAATACCCCATAAATGGTATTCGCAATTCTCTTTTATGTTGTACATTTGCAGTTGAAATTGAAGAATGGTATTGTTCTTTGAATGGGCTCTTTACACTAAAACAGAACCATCATGCGAAACTTTTATTGGTCTTTCTTCGTTCTGACCGTACTCCTGTCAGTCATATCCTGCCGGGAACAAACGGAATTAAAAGACGGCGTTTGGCGCGGGGAACTGACCGTGGCCGGTAACAAAAAAGCGCCTTTCCTCTTTGAGACGTCCCGGTCTCAAACCGATTCGGCAACTGTAACATTACGGAACGGCGAAGAGCGCGTAGATTTGACGGGCGCGACTTTTCACGGCGATACGCTCGTCATTCCCATTGCGGCTTATGACGCCGTTATAAAAGGCTTTGTCGGAGGCGGAAAAATCGAAGGGAAATTCATCAAGAATTATATCGAAAACGACCCCGGCGTTCCGTTTTCGGCCATCTTCGGACAGCACAAACGCTTCGAACCCACAGACAAACCGACCTCCGAAAAAATCGACGGTAAATGGGACGTGCTCTTCATCGGCGAGAAAGGCGATACCACCCGGAACGTGGGTATTTTCAAATCCGACAACGGAATCGTAACCGGATCGGTTCTGACCCATTCGGGCGACTTGCGTTACCTCGAAGGCATATATACCGAAACAGGAGCTAAATTATCTGCGTTCAGCGGATTAAGCCCCTATCTGATAGAAATTGCATTTGCTGGCAGCGCCCGCTTCAGCGGGAATTTCTACACCACACGCAGCATCACCCGCATCGAAGGGACACGCAACGACCGCGCCGAACTGTCCGACCCCTACTCGCTCGCCAAGCTGCGTCCGGGGTGCGAAACATTGTCCTTCCACCTTCCGAACCTCAACGGAAAAGTCGTTTCGTTGCAAGACGAAAGCTACAGGGACAAAGTGATCATCGTTTCCATTCTGGGGAGCTGGTGTCCGAACTGTTTGGACGAAACAGCCTACCTTGCGCCCTGGTATGATGCCAACAAACAGCGCGGCGTGGAAATTATCGGCATCGCCTTCGAACGAAAAAATGATTTCAACTACGCAAAAGAAACCCTGAGCCGACTGAAAAACAGGTATCAAATCAATTATGAACTCCTTTTCGGTGGGGAAGTGGGGAAAGAAAGCATTGGCAAAATACTGCCCGAACTTGAAAATTTTTCGAGCTACCCCAGTACCCTTTTTATCGACAAAAAAGGCAAGGTTCGCAAAATACATACCGGATTCAGCGGCCCCGCAACCGGACTCTTCTACGAAGAATTTAAAAAAGACTTTAATACGTTAATAGACCATTTATTGGCCGAATAAATGAAAGAAAATGACTAAGATCGACTTCCACACAAAAGGAGAACAAACAAAAGCCATCCACGCCGGAGAATATCCGGATCCCCTGACGAGAGCCTCTGCGCCAAATTTGGTGATGTCCACCACATTCATTGCCGACGCCGACGCCAATTTTTCAGTGGAAAACCTTGAAGAAGAAAACGATGGATGGATCTATACCCGCTGGGGAAATCCGACCATTCATCAATTGGAAGAAAAACTCGCCGTATTGGAAGGTGCGGAGACCGCACTGGCTTTCGCAAGCGGAATGGCCGCCATAACAGCGCTGCTGCTCCACCTTTTAAAATCGGGAGATCACGCCATTATCAGCGATGTGGCTTACGCTGCTCTCTCCGAAATGACCAATGAAAAAATCCCCGAATTGGGCATCGAAATCACAAAAGTAAACACCTCCGATCTCGAAGCTATCGAAAAAGCATTGAGACCGAATACTAAGCTCATCTATGTCGAAACACCCTGCAACCCTTTGCTTCGGCTTACCGACATCGAAGCCGCCGCAAACATCGCCCATAAAGCCGGAGCGTTTTTAGCCGTCGATTCCACTTTCGCCACACCCGCCGCAACAAAACCCTTGCAACTGGGAGCCGATTTTGTCATTCATTCGCTAACCAAATACCTCGGCGGACACGGCGACGCCTTGGGAGGCGCTATTTTGGGGAACAAAGAAACGCTGTCCCCGTTACGCAAAAAAACGGCGATCCGCCTCGGCGGCGTCATCAGCCCCTTCAACGCATGGCTGATTTTAAGGGGCTTGGCTACCTTCCCCCTCCGCATGAAGACGCACGAACAGAACGCACTGAAAATCGCAAGCTATTTAGAATCTCATTCTAAGATAAAAAAAGTCATCTATCCCGGCCTGCCATCCCATCCGCAATACGAATTGGCCAAACGGCAAATGAAGAATTTTTCGGGAATAATCAGCTTTCAGGTCGAAAACGGAAAAGAAACGGCCAAACAATTTTCCGAGCGATTGCAAATCATTCATTATGCCGTATCGCTGGGACACCACCGCTCCCTTATTTTCTACCTCAACAGCGAAGAACTGTTGAAAACATCCTTCAAATTCGAAACGGATAAGCAACGCCAATCATGGAATGCCTTTGCAGGACAAGGCATTTTCCGCCTGTCGGTGGGATTGGAAGACGCAGATGATCTGATTGCCGACCTCGAACAGGCTTTGGAAGATTGATTTTTTAAATTATGTTGTACAACACATTGTTTTTTTAGGTCAGAAAAATATTATTGGCTAATTTTACACGATTTTTAAAGGAATGCAACTTCCAATCTTCATCGGCCTAATATTTAATTACCTAAGAACATGACAGATACGAATAAAAAATCTACCATCGGTTTACGTATTGCCGATTTCAAAAAAGTGGTGGATGGCAAAGAAACCGGATTGTTTGTCCTCCGTAACAAAAACGGATGCGAATTAGCGGTTACCAATTACGGCGCGAAAATCGTTTCGCTTTCGGTTCCCGATAAAGCGGGACAATTAATAGATGTTGTTACCGGTCACGATTCGATAGATGACTATCTCTCATCAGCCGAACCCTATTTCGGGGCGGTATGCGGACGAACCGGTAACCGCATCGCCAAAGGCAAATTTTCGCTCGACGGAAAAGAATATTCGCTTGCGATCAACAACGGCCCCAACAACCTCCACGGAGGTCTCAAGGGCTTTAACGCTGTTGTATGGGACGTGGAGAAGGTATCCGGCAACAGCATTGAGTTGTTTTACCTCTCCCGCGATGGCGAAGAGGGGTTCCCGGGTAATCTGAGCACCACCGTCGTATATACCTTGACGGACGATAATTCGGTGGAAATCAATTATCAAGCAACAACGGATAAACCCACTATCCTCAACCTGACCAACCACTCCTATTTCAACCTTTCGGGAGCGGGAGACCCAAGCATCGGCGATCACATCCTGACGCTCGAATCGGATTATTACCTCCCCACCGACGAAACGGCCATCCCCTACGGGAAACCGGAAAAAGTGGAGGGCACTCCGATGGATTTCACTACTCCCCACGCCATTGGCGAACGGATAAACGACGATTTTCAACAGCTTGTTTTCGGAAAGGGATACGACCATACTTTTGTCCTCAACCGCAAAGGCGAAAAAGAATACGCCCGTTTCGGCGTTTGCTATTCGCCCAAAACGGGAATCAAAATGGAGATGTTTACCTCGGAACCCGGCGTGCAAATATATACAGGAAACTGGATGACCGGAAAGCTTATCGGAAAAAACGGACAACGCTATCCCGAACGCGCCGCCGTATGCTTCGAGACACAACACTATCCCGACAGCATCAACCATCCCGATTATCCGAGCGTGGTGCTGCGTCCCGGCGAGATATTCGAATCGAAAACAAGGTATAAATTTTTAGTAGAGATTTAAATTTTTATCGTAAATCATTATATTATAAACTTTTAATTCCATTATTTTATGGCACAAGAAAAGAAAAATTATTTATTGCCCATTATCGTGATGATCCTCCTCTTCGGAATGATATCGTTTGTAACCGGGCTCGGCGGTCCCTTCGCGGATGTACTTCAAAAACAATTCAACGTACCCAACTGGCAATCGCAATTAGGTACGTTCTGTAACTTCCTCGCTTACCTGTTCATGGGTGTTCCTTCGGGAATCATGTTGAAAAAAATCGGCTACAAAAAAACGGCTTTGGTCGCTATCGTAGTTGGTTTTATCGGTGTTGGCATTCAGTATCTGTCGGGACAAGCCGGCTCGTTTGGCATTTATTTGCTGGGCGCTTTTGTAGCGGGCTTTTCCATGTGTATGCTCAATGCGGTTGTTAATCCCATGCTGAACACAATGGGAGGCGGCGGCAACAAAGGCAACACGTTGATTCAGGTGGGCGGTTCATTCAACTCATTGAACGCCACAATTGTACCGGTGTTGGTGGGTTATCTTGCCGGAAGTACAGCAACGATTGAAAGCGCTTCTCCCGCGCTGTTCATTGCGATGGGTATTTTTGCTTTCGCATTCGTAATCCTGTGGTTGGTCAATATACCGGAACCCGCTTTGGATGCAGAAGTGAAATCGGCAGAGAAAGACAAATACAGCGCTCTTTCGTTCCGTCACTTTGTGTTGGGCGCGATTGGTATTTTCCTGTATGTAGGCGTTGAAGTAGGTATTCCCAACTTCCTCATATTATTGAATACAAAAGGTCTGGGCATCGATGGCACAACGGCGGGCAGTATTGCCGGCACATATTGGTTCCTGATGCTTATCGGTCGTTTGATAGGCGCGGCTGTCGGTATGAAAGTATCGAGTAAATCGCAGCTCACCTTTACATCGGCATTGGCGTTGGTATTCGTATTATTGGCTATCTTCCTGCCGCAAACAATCACCATCAGCATGCCGGTATTTTTGAAAAGCATCGCCTTCGGGACAGCTACCGTTCCTTTGAACGTGCTGTTGCTCGTACTCTGCGGATTGTGCACTTCAATCATGTGGGGCGGCATCTTTAACCTTGCAGTGGAAGGCTTGGGCAAATACACCAAAATGGCGTCGGGTATTTTCATGATGCTGGTTGTAGGCGGCGGCGTATTGCCGTTGATTCAGGGTTGGGTAGCCGACCTTGGCGGAACGGAAAGTTTTGCAAGTTACATCAACAGTTACTGGGTTATCATTGCCGGTTTGGCATACTTGCTTTTCTACGCATTGGCAGGCAGTAAAAACGTGAACACCGACATACCCGTAGAAGAATAACCGAAATAAAACAGCATACATAATCATGACCAAAAAAGAAATTACTCAAATATTTCACGAAAAATTCGGAAACGAAACACCCGAAGTTTATGCGTCCCCCGGACGCATAAACCTCATCGGGGAACATACCGATTATAACGGGAGTTTTGTGTTTCCCGGCGCTATCGACAAAGGAATGATTGCAGCCATCCGCCTCAACGGAAGCAACAAAGTTCGCGCTTACGCGGCCGATTTGAACGAATCGGCCGAATTTGGGTTGGACGAAGCCGATGCGCCCAAACCAAACTGGGCTCGCTACATTTTCGGCGTATGCCGCGAAACCATCAAGCGCGGCGGTAAAGTCGGCGGCTTCGATACCGCTTTTTCGGGCGACGTGCCTCTGGGAGCGGGGATGTCTTCGTCGGCCGCGTTGGAGAGCACTTACGCTTTCGCGCTGAATGAGTTGTTTCATAACGGTATCGATAAATTCGAGCTGGCACGCATCGGTCAATCCACCGAACACAATTATGTGGGCGTCAAATGCGGAATCATGGACCAGTTTGCTTCGATTTTCGGAAAAAAAGGACACTTGATTCGTCTCGATACCAAATCAATGGAATACGCATATTTCCCCTTCGACCCGAAAGGATACAAACTCGTTCTGTTGGATTCGGTAGTAAAACACGAATTGGCCTCTTCGGCTTACAACAAACGCCGCGAGTCCTGCGAAGCAGCCGCCCGCGCCATATCGAAACGCCATCCCGAAGTAAAATTCCTTCGCGACGCCTCCATGGAGATGCTCAACGAAGCGAAAGGCGAAATTTCGGCCGAAGATTACAAGCGAGCTGAATACGTGATCGAAGAAACGCAGCGCGTGCTCGATGTGTGCGCCGCTTTGGAAAAAGGTGATTACGAAACCGTAGGCCAAAAAATGTACGAAACGCACCACGGTATGAGCAAACTTTACGAAGTGAGTTGCGACGAACTCGATGTCTTGAACGATTTGGCCAAGAAATACGGCGTTACCGGCTCCCGCGTGATGGGCGGAGGCTTTGGCGGATGTACCATCAATTTGGTAAAAGACGAGCTTTATAACACGTTTATCGACGGAGCCAAAAAAGAATTTAAAGCACAATTCGGCCACGAACCCAAGGTGTATGACGTCGTTATCAACGACGGCGCCCGAAAGCTCTAATCGGATTGATTTTGTCAATTTTTTCATTAAAAATAAGTTGGGGGATTTTCCTCCAACTTATTTTCTTTTAAGGAATCACTGTTTCAGGTAATTTGCCTGAATTTTTAGTATCGCTTCCACCAATTTATCGATTTCGGCTTTCGTGTTGTAGAACGAGAACGAAGGCCTTACCGTGGCTTCAAGTCCAAATCGGCGTAAAGAAGGTTGGGCGCAATGATGCCCCGCCCGCAAGGCTATTCCTTCCTTATCGAGCAATTGTCCCACTTCGGGAGTGGGGATACCCTCAAGCACAAAGGAAACAACACTGACACGTTCTTTCGGGTTGCCGATCAATTGCAATCCGGGTATTTCGCCCAATCGTGCGCGGGCATATTCGGTCAGTTCGTGTTCGTATTTCTCAATATTCGGCAATCCTACTTTCGATACGTAATCCAAAGCAACACCAAGCCCTACGGCATCGGCAACATTCGGCGTTCCCGCCTCGAAACGTGCAGGAGGGTCATTAAACTGCGTTTCTTCTAAGGTTACATCCTTTATCATGTTGCCCCCACCCTGCCAAGGCGGAAGAATTTCGAGCAGTTCTTTCTTGCCGTAAACAACGCCAATGCCGTTGGGCGCATAAATCTTATGCCCCGAAAAAACAAAGAAATCGCATCCGAGGGTTTGCACATCCACTTGCGTGTGGGCGATAGACTGCGCTCCGTCGATAACCACGCGGGCATTGTATTTCTTAGCGGCATCAATAATCGCTTTTACCGGAGAAATCGTCCCGAAAGTGTTATTAACCTGTCCTACGGATACGACTTTCGTTCGCGGGCTTAGAAGGCGTTCGTATTCCTCAAAAATAATATCCCCGTTGTTGTTTACCGGAATGGCCAACAATTTGGCATTCTTCTCTTTCGCCAACTGCTGCCACGGAACAATATTGGCATGATGATCGAGTGTGGAAACAATAATCTCATCGCCTTCCCGAATGTACTTTCTTCCGTAAGTTTGCGCAATGAGGTTGATTCCTTCGGTTGTCCCGCGAACAAAGATAATTTCGTCGGCAGAAGAAGCATGGATAAAGTTTTTGACTTTATTTCTCGCCCCTTCGTATTCATCGGTGGAGCGTCCGGCCAACGTATGGGCTGCACGATGGATATTGGAATTGTCATTTTCGTAAAAATGGGTAATCTTGTCGATGACGGGTTGTGGTTTCTGCGTCGTTGCAGCATTATCGAACCATATCAGCGGTTTACCGTTCACTTTTTGATGTAGAATCGGAAAATCTTTGCGGATAATTTCGGGATCAAACACTTCGCGGGTTGCGGCGCTCGACAGCTGGTTCTCATCGAAAAATCCGTTCACCCCCAGATTTTCAACTTTGAAACCCTGCTCAGCCGACTTCTTCAAACTGTTTTCATCCCGGAGAGGCCGATTGTTATTGTTATCCGTAAAATAGATGTTTTGCAACCCATCGGGAGAAAACACGCCCTGTTGAATGGCCTCGAAAGAAGCGAATACGCTCGCAAGATTTATTTCATCATCGGGAGTGTAATTCGCTGCTTCGCTCCGTACTTCTTCCTCCGACAACAGTTTTCCGGCAATTTCCCGCAGCTTGCCAAAATCGTTTGTGCCGGAAGGATAAGGCGTATGATTAAAGTCTTCGATCATCTTTATACATTTCATTTCTCAACCGCATTACGGTGTTGATAGTTGTGATAAAAACCTACTTCTACGTTTTCGAGTACAGCAATGGCATCATCGGTGAGCGCGGCCAACGAAAAGTATTTAGTAAGCAGGTAGGAGGCAACGCCAAATTTATCCAGGCCCATCAATCGAGCCGATAAACTGGGACTAATCTCTCCCGGAATACCAACTTGATGCAAGCCTACAACGCCCTGCTCTTTTTCCCCGGTACGCACTAAGATTATTTCGGTAGCGCCCACTCCTCGGTTGGTAAGGTATTGTCCTTTGATCTCCAATTTGTCGGTCGGTATAATTGGGACGCCGCGCCAAAGGACAACCGGAACGCCGAAGAGATTCGTCGTTACAGGCGGAACGCCGCGCCACGTACATTCGCGTTCGAACGCGGCAATGGCACGGGGATGGGCAAGGAAAAACGATGGATTTTTCCAAACTAACGACAGCAGTTCGTCCAAATCATCGGGAGTGGGCGCTCCATAGCGCGTACTAATCCTGTAACCGGGTTCGACACTGTTGAGCAATCCGAATTTCTTATTGTTGATCAGTTCCCATTCCTGACGTTCACGAACGCTTTCGATGCTCAAGCGCATCTGCTCTTCAAGCTGATTATACGGATTGTTGTACAAATCCGACACGCGCGTATGCACGCGCACAACCGTCTGGAGGGTGTTTAACGAATATTCGCGGGGATTTTCTTCGTAGTCGATATACGTTTCGGGAATGATATTGTCTTCTTCGTGCCCCGATAACAGATCAATATGTTTTTCGCCGTGCGTATTTACGGTTGCCCTCAGGCGCAGGTGTTCATCAACAGCCCGCTGAAACTCTTCGCGGAAATTGGGAATCCCCTTGATGATGTTTTCCAACTCGGTGCTGCTGAGAATAAAAAAGACGCTGTCCGTTACGCTTTTGACTGTTACAGAAGATGCTTTGTCGGATAGAATATCCGCTTCGCCAAAATATTCTCCCTGCGACAATAACGCGATGCGCAAATTCTCTCCGTGAGGGCCTTTGCTGTAAATCTCGGCTTGTCCCTGCGCCACAATGAAGAAAATCTGGCTGTCTTTCCCCTCCTTAATCAGAGACCCGCCGAGCGGAACCTCTCTGATAACGAATTTTTCAGCCAATCGGCTTACAATACTCGGATCTATATGCGAAAACAGGGGTATCCTGCGGAACGAGCCCTCGCTAAATGCGGGAACGCCGTCGTAGAACTCTATATCGATGCGTTCTGCTTTTTTCAGTTCAACTTTTGTACGGTTCACACGGTACGTTCCCGAATCGACCTGTACCCACGGAAGAAGTTTTAAGAGCAACCGGGGAGTTATCGATCCCATTTGAGGCGGCGTCTTCGTCGTCGTCGCAAGTTGTCGTGCCGTTGCTGTCGTTACACTGCGTTGTAAATCATTTTTTGCCATAATTGATTAAATTTTATTTTTGAATGATCACTTTGTAAATATCTCCATCAACCGGCTCGATGCTCAAAACCGTGTATCCCTGTTCCGTTGAAGTTCGAGGAACATTTTCAAGAGGTTCGCCTTTCAACAACAAGACTTCGAGGGTATCACCCTGGGCGAGCTTCGAGAGTTCGATTTTTGTTTTAACGAACGTTATCGGGCAATGATCTTTGGTAATGTCTATTTTATAGTTAGCCATAATAAATAATTGAAAATTAAATTGTTAAATAAACAGGGTTTGACCGTCGTCGGCAAGTTTGAGGAAGGAGGCAACGCCGAGCACGTCTTTAACTTCGGGAATAAAATCGTCTTTTCCTATTCCTAAAATGTGCATTGCCATTTCGCAGGCATAGAAGTTTACGCCCAGAATTTTTGCCGAATCGACCAATTCTTCCAAGGTTGCCACATTGTTTTTACGCATCAGCGACCGGAAAATTTTGGCGCTGATTCCCCAAAAATTAAAACGGCTCACCGGAGCAACCTTCAAGCCCCCCATTAAAAAGCCAAAGGCTTTGGTTAAAGGAGACTTACCTGTAAAACTGCGCCCCTGTTTCTTTTTTATGGCATCCAAGCCCCAAAAAGTGAAGAAGAGATTGACTTCGTAACCTACGGCGGCGGCGCCGGTTGCCAAGGTAAAAACGGCGGTCAATTTATCGAAATCGCCGCTGAAACTGATAATAGATAGTTTTTTCATTGTTATTCGGGTTGATGAAATAATGGCGTAGAAAGATACCTTTCGCCGGTATCGGGTAGAACGGCAACAATTGTTTTTCCCTTGTTCTCGATGCGTTTGGCCAACTGAATGGCGGCATAAGCCGCCGCGCCGGATGAAATTCCCACCAAAAGACCTTCATGCTTGGCAAGCGCCCGCCCGATTTCAAACGCATCGTCGTTCTTGACTTTAAAAATCTCATCCACAACAGCAGGATTGTAGGTATCGGGAACAAACCCCGCACCAATCCCCTGTATTTTATGCGGCCCCGGTTTTCCTCCCGACAACACAGGCGAGTCGGCCGGTTCGACAGCCACAATTTTTATCTGCGGGTTCCGAAGTTTCAAGGCCTCCCCTACTCCGCTTATCGTTCCTCCTGTCCCGATTCCACCCACAACAATATCCGCCGTTCCGTCGGTGTCGCGCCATATTTCTTCGGCCGTAGTTTCTTTGTGAATTTGAGGGTTTGCCGGATTCTTAAACTGCTGGAGAATGATGGAATTGGGTATTTCTTTTTTCAACGCTTCCGCTTTACGGATAGCGCCGCCCATACCTTCGTGCCCCGGCGTAAGTTGCAAGTCGGCGCCTAATGCTTTCAACAGGCTTCTGCGTTCGAGGCTCATGGTATCGGGCATTGCAAGAATAATTTTATATCCTTTGGATGCAGCCACTAAGGCCAAAGCAATTCCGGTATTCCCGCTCGTAGGTTCGATGATAACGGTGTTTTTCTTCAACAAACCTTTTTGTTCGGCATCAACAATCAGCGACAGACCAATACGGTCTTTCACGCTCCTCCCCGGATTGAAATATTCGAGTTTCGCGATAATCTTCGCATCCAATTTGTATTTTTTCCCAATATTAGTAAGCTCCAGAAGCGGAGTGTTCCCGATTAAATCGGTGATTGCCTTCGATATTTTTGCCATAATTCTAATTTTATTTTGCAAATGAACAACAAAATGTTATACTTACAAATACCACATTTTAGGTATATTTCAAACATAAAAGCTGAGAATAATGGTTAAAATTCTATATATTTAGTGAAAATAACAAAAAAAAAAAAAAAAACGCAAGAAAAATCGTTGTATCTTTACAATGGTAAAATGAAAAACAGGAGTGTGTCCCCGCAGTTATATGTAAAAAGAACGGTAAAACTATATAGACAATAGTATTGTGAAACTCTCATACGTACTGCCATGCTACA
>JAISUH010000045.1 GCA_031272205.1 Dysgonamonadaceae bacterium
TCGGCAGTCGGTTTGGGATTCTTTTTAACCTCAAATTACTGGCTGACTTGGACTTACGGTCGGTTTTGGAAACGGCGGCACCGGAATATGGAAGGATTCAGGAATTGAGAATTGAGAATTGAGAATTGAAAATTGAGAATTAAAAATGAACAATTTAAGGATTAAAATCATTACAATCGCCTTTGCAGCGCTATATTGCTACATACTTGGCGAGTATTTGGTGGCGGACATTGCGCCGGCATTTATGGCCGGTTTTAAGGAAGGATACGAAAGCCAACAAAACAGAGAAGCCGACGAGCGTGCCGATTCGCGGCTTGACGGGATGATTGCATTTCAGGTGAAAACAATGAAATACGACACATATCCTACCTTGCTTAAAACAATGAACAATGTTCCGCTACACGTTCATACCGATCGGTTTTATGCAAGAGTCGAAAATCCCGTACGTCCGCTATGGATCAAGATTGCACGCGGTTTTTCGTGGGTATTTTCGTTTGCCTTAGTCATAACTTTGATATTTATACCGGTGCAGGTGGGGAAAGTGATACATTCGGTTTTAAAAAACGAGATTTTTGATATGAAAAACGTACGCCGTTTGCGCAGAACAGGTTATGCGCTACTTTTGGTGTTCTTGTTCGCTACGGCATTCGGCGTCATTTATACGCTTGATGCCCGAAATCTCGTGCAACTTGCCGATTATCGCATAATATTCAGTATGAAAGAGGATTACATATATCTTCTTTTTGGTTTGTCAACCCTTCTCTTTGCGGAAATCCTGAAACTTTCGCATACGATGAAGGAAGAACAGGAACTTACAATTTAATTTCTTATGATAGTAGTAAATTTAGACGTAATGATGGCTAAACGCAAGGTTTCTCTGAACGAACTTGCTGAAAAAGTGGATATCACGCCCGCTAACCTCTCGATCCTGAAAACGGGGAAGGCAAAGGCTATCCGCTTCAGCACACTCGAAGCCATCTGTAAAGAACTTGACTGCCAACCGGGCGATATTTTGGAATTTGAAGGGTCGGCATTAGACTTATCGAAAATCATCAATGAGAGTTAAACCATTTTAAAAATAAACAGTATGAAACATTTTTTACTATTTACATTTTTATCCGTTTTTATGATGAATGCAACAGCGCAAGTGGCAGGCGATTGGAAAGGTTCGATCAGCGTGCAGGGGATAGAGTTGGAACTCGTGTTCCACATCAGTAACAATGACGGGGGCTTGCAAACCTCACTTGACGTGCCGATGCAGGGGGCTTCGGGTATTCCCGTGGAAAAAACCTCTTTCGAGAACGGCGAACTGAAACTCGATATGGACGCTTTACAGGCAAAATTTGCCGGAAAACTCGCCGGAGAGACCATTGAGGGTACCTTCTCTCAAATGGGAATGGATTTGCCGTTGAAATTGACGAAATTCGAATCGAAATTGCCCGGAAACACCGCGATAGTAACTTCCGATGCCGATTTGCAGAAGCTTGCCGACTTAGACAAGGGGGACTTCAAATACAAGGTTGAAGATTATTTTGCCCGTCCTAAAGCTTCTTCATTTCAACTTTCGCCCGACGGTAAATACATGTCGTACAGGGAAAAAGAAGATGCTACGACCAAACGTCACGTTTATGTAAAAGAAATAGCCACAGGCAAAGTTACGCGAATCATTGAGGAAAAAGACGAACTTATCCGCGGCTATTTTTGGAAAAACAGCGAACGGCTGCTTTATATGATGGATAAGGGAGGCAACGAAAATTACCACATTTATGCGGTGAATGTTGACGGCTCGCACAATGTGGATTTAACGCCTTTCGACGGGGTGAAAGCGAGCCTTTCGACCGTTTTGAAAGAACAAAAGGATTTCGTGATTGTTGAAATGAACAAAAATAATCCGCAAGTTTTTGAACCTTTTAAACTCAATATCGTTACGGGCGAAATCACTCAATTATTTGAAAATAAAGATATTGAAAATCCAATTGTGGGTTACGATTTCGACAAGGACGGAAATCTCCGCGCTTACTCGAAAATGGTGAACGGAACAGAATCGGAACTGTGGTACAAGGATCGTAAAACGAGTGAATTTAAACTGATTTATCACGGAAAATGGTATGAAGGGTTCAGCATCGCAGGTTTCGATTATTCGGGAAAGAATCCCGATTACGGGTACGTTGTAACCAATGTCGGCAGCGACAAAACGCGCATTGCGCTCTACGATTTTGCGAACAATAAAATTGTCAGGGAGGTCTTTTCCAATCCCGATTACGACATTTCGGGTCTTTCGCGCTCGCGCAAGCGTAACTACGAAATCGATTATTTTGCTTACGAAGGTGAAAAATACGTCATTCATCCCGTGAGCGATTTCTACAAGGATTTCGAAAAGAGGATGAAAGCCGAATTTCCAAACAAAGAATGTCAGGTGGTGGATGCCGACGACGATGAAAACACCTTCCTGCTTGTCGTGCAAAGCGACAAGCTATACGGCACTTATTATCAGTACGATAACAAAACGAAGAAATTCTCCTTGCTCTACGATTTGATGCCGCAACTCAAAGAGTCCGATATGGCCGAGATGCGCCCCATCACCTTCATAAGCCGCGACGGGCTGACCATTCACGGCTATATCACCTTGCCCAAAGCTGTTTTGCAAGGCAAAAAAGTGCCGCTTGTGGTTAATCCGCACGGAGGGCCGCAAGGTATCCGCGACTCTTGGGGTTTCAACCCCGAAACGCAGTTGTTTGCCAGCCGCGGCTACGCTACCCTGCAAGTTAATTTCCGCATTTCGGGCGGTTATGGAAAAGATTTTCTGACGGCCGGATTCAAGCAGGTAGGACGCAAATGTATGGACGATGTGGAAGACGGCGTAAAATATGCCGTTTCGCAAGGATGGGTTGATGCCGGTAAAATCGCTATTTACGGCGGTTCGCACGGTGGTTACGCTACGTTGATGGGACTGATTAAAACCCCTGAACTGTATGCTTGCGGGGTAGATTATGTGGGCGTTTCCAATATTTTCACCTTTATGAAATCCATACCCGAATATTGGAAACCCTATCTTGATATGCTGAAAGAAGTCTGGTACGACACCAACGATGCCGAAGAGGCAACGATAGCCAAAGATGTTTCTCCGGCTTACAACATCGACAAAATCAAATCGCCGTTGTTCGTGGTGCAGGGTGCAAACGACCCGCGCGTGAATATCAACGAAAGCGACCAAATTGTGGAACAACTTCGCGCTAAAGGCGTGAATGTGCCCTACATGGTGAAATACAACGAAGGGCACGGTTATTCGCACGAAGAAAACAGCATCGAATTTTATAAGTGCATGTTGGGTTTTTTTGCGGAATATTTGAAGTAATACATTAAAATTCAATCAAATGAAATTCCTCGAACGCGCCCTCGATGGGCAAAACAAATTTTGGAAATACCTTGTGATGTTCATCGCCGTGTATTTCGGCGGAAACCTTATCGGCGGTATTCCGTTGGTGGCGGTGATGATGGTTGCTTTTGCCAAGCTCGGATACATGCCCCCCATAGCAAACAACGGGATGCCTGATTTGTCGGCGCTCAATTTGCCGTCGTCCGTAACGCTGGCGTTAATGATTTTTGTTTTTGCCGCGGTGTTGATTGCCTTTGCGTTGCTCGTCAAACCGATGCACCGACGCACGCTTGCCGAAACCATCAACGGCCGTAAGAAAATCCGGTGGAATCGCATCTGCATGGGTATGTTAGTGTGGGGTGTGATAAGCGTTGCCGGTATGGCGATTTCTTACGCGATATCGCCTCAGGATTTCGAGTGGCAGTTCCGCCCCTGGCAGTTCCTTTCGCTGCTCGCGGTCGTGATCGTTCTGCTACCCTTTCAAACTACCTGCGAAGAGGTTCTTTTCAGGGGTTATCTCGCGCAAGGCATCGGGGCAGGGACGCACAACCGATGGATGGCGTTGGCAATCCCATCTGTCCTTTTTGCGCTGTTGCATACAGCCAATCCCGAAGTCAGAGAATTTGGCTTTTGGATGATGATGCCCCAATACCTCCTGATAGGTTTGTTCTTTGGCTTGATTTCCATTCTCGACGACGGCATCGAACTGGCTCTTGGAGCGCATTTCATCAACAATGCGCTGGCCGCCTTAATTACAACGCACGAATCCTCAACCCTCCAAACCGATGCCCTGTTTAAAATGACCGTCGAAAAAGTAACCGGAACGGATATACTTGTCTGTGCCGCGTGGACAGCATTGGGCTTGTTAATCCTCTGGCGCATCTATAAATGGGATTTCCGCATATTGAACAGGAGAATCGAAGCCCATCTGCCACCCGTTCCACAAATTCCGGCGGATACGGAGGCGGAACAAATTTGATTGGACAAGTGAATATAGGATGTAATTGTTATTCAAACAAAAATGAGAGCAAAAAAGCTTTGGATTATTACCAAAAAGCATTCAAATACAGCGATAACGAGCAAGATAAAGTGGAAATAAAAGCAAAAATTGAACGGTTGCAAGGGGAATAATCGCGCTATAATGCAAGAGGAGCCCAACCTTGAACCATCAAATTAATCCGCATTTTGTCCGAATTTACAAACAATATTGTTATCTTTGAAGGTTAGAATTTACCACAAAATGAAAACCCGAATAATCGTTCTGTTTTCCGTTCTCGCCGCCGCATTTATCTCCGTTTGTGCGCAAACGCTCGACGAAGCGAAAATATGGTTCCAAGAGGGACGTTATGCCGATGCGCTGCCCGTTTTTCGCGCCGAATACGAAATCAATCCCAACAATCCATCTTTGAATTTGTGGATCGGGATTTCCGAATACAAAACCGGAAACGAGTTCGGCGCCGAGAAATATTTGCAGTTCGCATCGAAAAAAAATCAGGTCGATGCCTGTCTGTATCTGGGTGACTTGTACGCCAAAACATACCGCATGAAGGAGGCTGAGGACGAATATGCCAAATACGAACGTGCGAAACGGCGCGACAAAGACGCATTGGCTGTACTTGAACCGAGACGCGAATACGCGGAACGGCTTTCGAGCCTCTTGCGAAAGGTGGAAGATGTGCAAATTATCGATAGCGTGGTCGTTGAAAAAAAAGCTTTCCTATCGGCTTACAAACTGAGCGCGGCATCCGGTTCCCTGTTGCCGAAGAATGAATTTTTTGATACTCAAAACGAGGATGATAATGTATTGTATATAAATGAATTAAAAGATAAAATCTATTACGGACAAGGCGATCCGGCTTCGGGATTGGATTTATATACCATGGAAAAGTTGCTCGGCAATTTCGGCAACGAAAAACGCTTGCCCGCATCGGTAAACACATCGGGCGACGAAGCTTATCCGTTTGTGATGCCCGATGGGCTGACGCTCTACTTTGCATCCACCGGAAACGGATCCATTGGCGGGTACGACCTCTTTGTTACGCGATACAATCTGAGCGCCGATTCCTATCTCAATCCCAGCTGGCAGAACATGCCCTTCAATTCACCGTTTAACGATTACATGATGGCCATTGACGAGGATCGCGGCATCGGATGGTTTGCTTCCGATCGTTATCAGCCCGAAGGAAAAGTTTGCGTTTATACCTTCATCCCCTCGCGATCCGTTGTCTTGCTCGACAACAACGATGAACAATATTTGGCAAAAAGGGCGCGAATCGCCTCCATCCGAGATTCGTGGCGTGAAGGAGTGGATTATTCCCCTCTGTTAGCCGATTTGCAATCATCGGATTCAAGTCCGGCACAGGAATCAAAAGGCGATTTTTCGTTCGTTATCAACGACGAACACAGCTACCATTCCTTGTCCGATTTCAACAGCGATAAGGCACGCAACCTGTTTTCCCAAGCCGAGGAAAAAGAAAAACGCTTGTCTTCCATGAAGCAGGAGCTTGCCGAAAAACGGGAGCAATTTGCCAATTCCGGCGGCAACAATTCTGCATTGAGGACTTCCATCCTGCAATTGGAACAGGAAACCGAATCGTTGTGGAAAGAGACGGAGCAACTGAAGATTCAGTCCCGGAACGAAGAAATAAGAAGCAACACGCATTAATCTAAAATATCAATAGTCATGACGTTCAATATTACCATCGTAGCTGTCGTTATTTTGTTGGGAATCTTGTTTTTGCTGATAGAAATATTCCTCCTCCCCGGTATCAGCATTGCCGGAATTGCCGGTGCGCTGCTGATAGTGGGAGGCATTGTGTATGCCTATCTTTATTTGGGAACCGCTGCCGGGAACATCACGCTGTTTTCTTCGGGAATTGTGCTGGGAGGTGCGTTCATCTGGTTGCTGCGGTCGAAATCGCTGCGGAAAATAGCCTTGGATACCGAGATAAAAGAATCGGTTGACAACAGCGATTTAAAGAAAATACAACCCGGTGATACGGGTGTTACGCTGTCGAGGCTGAATCCCATCGGCAGGGTGCTTATCAACGACGTGGTCGTGGAAGGAAAAACAGCCAACGGCGAACTGCTCGGCACCGATGTGCCGATAAAGGCGTTGCGGGTGGATTCGCACCAAGTAGTTGTGATTGAAAACAATTGAAAATTTAATTTTAAACACTAATAATTTTTTGTTATGGGAATAGGATTTATTGTTATTGCGGCAGCAATTGTCATTTTCGTGATGATTTTCTTTCATTACGTGCCGTTTTTCTTGTGGATCAATGCCTTGTCGGCAGGAGTGCATATTTCGTTGGTGCAGCTTTTTCTGATGCGTCTGCGCCGTGTTCCGCCGCACACCATCGTTTACGCGATGATCGAAGCGCACAAAGCCGGACTTAAAAACGTAACGCGTGACAATCTCGAAGCGCACTATTTGGCCGGTGGACACGTCGAAAAAGTGGTTCACGCCTTGGTTTCCGCATCGAAAGCCAATATCGATTTGCCGTTTCAAATGGCAACGGCCATTGACCTCGCCGGACGCGACGTGTTGCAGGCCGTACAAATGTCGGTGAATCCAAAAGTTATTGATACACCTCCTGTTACGGCTGTGGCTATCGACGGTATTCAGCTCATTGCCAAAGCCCGTGTAACGGTTCGCGCCAACATCAAACAGTTGGTCGGCGGCGCCGGAGAAGAAACCATTTTAGCCCGTGTGGGCGAAGGTATTGTGTCGTCTATCGGTTCGGCCGTTTCTCATAAATCGGTGCTCGAAAACCCCGATTCCATCTCGAAGCTCGTGCTCAAAAAAGGCTTGGATGCCGGAACGGCTTTCGAAATTCTGTCCATCGATATTGCCGATATCGACATCGGCAAAAACATTGGGGCCGTGTTGCAGATGGATCAGGCGCAAGCCGATAAAAACATCGCGCAAGCCCGCGCCGAAGAGCGCCGCGCCATGGCTATCGCCCTCGAACAGGAGATGAAAGCCAAGGCTCAGGAAGCCCGCGCCAAGGTGATTGAGGCGGAAGCGCAAATTCCTATCGCGATGGCGGAAGCCTTCCGCAGCGGGAATCTCGGCATTATGGATTATTACCGCTTGCAAAACATCAAGGCCGACACCGATATGCGCGACGCCATTGCCAAACCGCAGGGAGGAAACGAAAAACCGCAATCGGGCAGCAAATAAAATCAAATCGAAAATTATGAGAATTATTCCCGAGTCGGAACTGATCATCAACCCCGACGGTAGTGCATTTCATCTGCACATAAAGCCGGAACAGCTTTCCGATAAAATAGTGATGATGGGCGACCCCGACCGCGTAACCTTAGCTGCGTCGCTTTTCGATTCCATCGAATGTGATATCCGCAGCCGCGAATTTCACACGGTTACCGGAACCTGCAAGGGCAAGCGCATCACGGCATTGTCGCACGGCATCGGCACCGACAACATCGATATCGTATTGACGGAATTGGACGCATTGGCGAATATTGATTTCGCAACGCGAACGGTCAAAGAAAACTTTACGCAACTGACAATGGTTCGCGTAGGAACTTCGGGCGGAATGCAGCCGCACACGCCGGTGGGTTCTTATGTCGTTTCCGAAAAATCAATCGGTTTGGACGGGCTGCTCCATTATTATGCCGGTTCGCGGGCGATTTGCGAAGAGGATTTTGAAGAAGCCTTTCTAAAACAGGTCAATTGGTCGCCTTACCATTGCTCGCCATACGTGGTGAGCGCCGACGAAGAATTGGTTGACCGCATAGGCTTTGATATGATACGCGGCGTTACCGCCTCTGCTATTGGCTTTTATGGCCCGCAGGGAAGATTCGTGCGTATGCCCTTGGCCGACCCCGATTTGAACGCAAAAATAGAAGCCTTCCGCTTTGGTGATTATTCCATTACAAACTACGAAATGGAAAGTTCTGCCCTTGCCGGATTGGGCAAGCTCATGGGACATAAGGCAATGACTGTTTGCACCATTATTGCAAACCGGGTAGCTTTGGAATCGAACGCCAATTACAAAGGCTCGATTGAGGAGTTGCTGAAAATCGTCCTCGCCCGAATTTAAAAACAGCATTTTTTTATTTTTAATCCATTAAATTACAAAATTTATCTTTATGAAAAAGCTTTTATTCCTCGTTTTTTTTGCGGTGAGCATCCTTGCGGTGTCGCAGCAAAATAATCCGCTCCCGATAGATCCGAATGTAAAAACCGGAGTATTGGAAAACGGCTTAACCTATTATATCCGTCATAATAAAACGCCGGAGAACCGCGTAGATTTTTACATTGCACAGAAAGTGGGTTCGATGCTGGAAGAAGACAGTCAAGCCGGGCTGGCGCACTTCTTGGAACACATGGCCTTTAACGGAACAACTAATTTTCCGGGGAAAACCATGCTGGAATATCTTCAGGATAACGGCATCAAATTCGGAACGAACATCAATGCTTATACATCCTTCGACGAGACCGTTTATTACATCTCAAACGTTCCATCGACCAATAAAAATTTGGTCGATTCGTGTCTGCTGGTGCTTTATGACTGGTCGAACGGCATTGCGTTGGAAGAAGAAGAAATCGACAACGAACGCGGCGTTATCCGCGAAGAATGGCGAACCCGCGGCGGAGCGCAATACCGCATCTGGGAAAAATTGCTGCCCGGCATGTTTCCGGGAAGCAAATACGCCAATCGTTTGCCGATAGGAAGTATTGATGTCATCAACAACTTCAAGCCGCAGGAAATCCGCGACTACTACCACAAATGGTATCGTCCCGATCTTCAAGGCATTATTATTGTCGGCGATATCGATGCCGATGCAATCGAACAACAGGTGAAAACTTTGTTTTCGACCATAAAGTTAGACCCCGACAGGGCCGAAAGGGTTTATTTTCCCGTTCCCGATAACGAAGAACCGATTGCCACAGTCGCCACCGATCCCGAAGCAACCCGCGTAAGCCTTCAGGTGTATTTCAAGCACGACCCGATGCCGCGAGAGTTTAGGAATACGCAAGCCGGTTACGTTATGGAATACATCACCGGTATTGCGGCATCCATGTTGAACCAACGCTTTTACGAGATTTCGGAAAAACCCAATTCCCCCTTTCTTTATGCTTCCGCTTACGACGACGATTACTTCGTATCGAAAACGAAAGATGCGTGGACCTTGTCCGCAGGCGCCTCCGAAGATAAAGTGATTGATGCGCTGACGGCCGTCATCCGCGAAACAGAGCGCGTGAAAAGACACGGGTTTACCGTCGCGGAATACGAAAGAGCCAAAGCTGATATTCTGAAATCCTACGAAAACTCGTATAACAATCGTGATAAACAGCGGAACAGAAGCTATACCGCTGAATATGTCCGCAGTTTTGTTGACGGCGAGCCGATTCCGGGTATCGAATACGAATATCAGATGATGCAGAGCGTGGTTCCGGCAATACCCTTGCAAGCCGTCAATCAGACCGTACAGCAGTTGATCGGCGACAAAAATATCGTGATTACGGTAACCGGCCCCGAAAAAGAAGGTCTGGTTTATCCGACAGCCAAGGAGTTGATAGATGTGTTTAAACATGTGAATGAGGAAAATATAGAGGCTTACGTTGAAGAAGTTTCCAACGAACCTTTGGTCGCAAATCCTCCGAAAATATCCGGAAAAATCGTAAAAAAAGAGACCAATGAAGCCCTCGGCGCAAACGTATGGCGTTTGTCGAACGGGGTAACCGTTGTGTTGAAGAACACCGATTTCAAAAACGACGAAATATTGATGCTTGCCACCGGTTTTGGCGGGACGTCCAAATATTTCGAATCGGATCCGATAAACAGCAAGATGATGAGTCAAGTGATGAATTTGGGCGGCGTTGGCAATTTCAGTTCGACAGAACTTCCCAAAATATTGGCCGGAAAAACCGCTTCCGCCGGGCCGAATATCAGCCTGATCAGCCAAGGTTTCCGCGGGTCTTCGTCCATCAAAGATTTTGAGACGATGATCCAATTGGTTTACCTCTATTTTACCGCCCCCCGGAGCGATAAAGACGCCTTCGATTCGTACATGCAGCGTTTGGAAATACAGCTTAAGAATATTCAAGCTGAACCGATGATCGCTTTCCAGGATTCGATGCTGAACGCATTGTATGGAAACAATCCGGTTACCAACCGATTGAAATTAGACGACCTGAAAAAAGTTGATTACGACCGCATCATGCAGATGTACAAACAAAGTTTTGCCAATCCGGGCAGTTTCACGTTTACCTTCGTCGGCAATATCGACGAAGAAGCCGTTAAACCGTTGATTCTACAATATTTAGGATCGTTGAAGGGTTCGTATGCGAAAGGCGCATACGTCCACATCCCGATGAATTTAGCATCCGGTAAAACAGAAACGGTTTTCAGCCGCGAAATGAAAACGCCGAAATCTTCGGTCTTCAACGCATATAACGGCACCATGAAGCGTACGCTCAAAAATGCTTTGATAATGAGTATGTTCCACCAAATATTGGATATAGTTTATACGGAGAAGGTACGCGAGGAAGAAGGCGGCACTTACGGCGTTTCTTCCAGCGGACACATTTCCCGCTATCCGAAAGACCAAACCGTGCTGGAGATTCGTTTTGATACCGATCCCGCCAAAATGGAATACCTGAACAAAATCGTCATAGACGAATTGAAAAAGGTTGCCGATGAGGGTCCCCGCCAAGCCGACTTCAGCAAAGTGAAAAAGAATATGGAGAAGAATTTCAGCGAAGTGGTGAAGGAGAATAATTATTGGTTGGGACAGCTCAATCAATACTATCTTGACGGCGACGAGGATTATACCGGTTACCTCAGCACGCTGAACGCGATCACGCCGAAAGATATTCAGGATTTTGCGGGCGCTTTTCTCTCGCAGGGCAATGAAGCGATAGTTGTGATGAATCCTAAAGCCGAGGCCGAGAAATAAGAGCGAGAAAAGCGTTTTTACTGTTTGGAAAAAAGAAAGCAGGGAGTGCAGTTCATTCCCTGCTTTCTGTTGTAATGGGGGACAGCACAATGAATTAAGAAAATTATTCGGATCCTCTTATTTCTCTTATTTTTTCTTCAAAAACACCATTTGTACCGCAATTTTTATTACTTTTGTTTATTCAACAAAGCGTTAAAGATGTTACGGTTATCCAAAATATTCCGGCCGGTGCTGTTGCTGACGTTTCTATCACTGAATATTCACGCTCAAAACAGCATCTCTCCTGATTCGCTTGTAGGTCTGTTTAATAAGCAATTGGACATTTTTCCTATGGAAAAAATCTACGTTCAAACCGACAAACCGTTTTATATTGGCGGGGAAAACGTATGGTTCAGAATCTTTCTTACCAATGCTTTGACAAACACACCCGACTCAACCAGCCGCTACGTTTACGGAGAGTTAATCAGTCCGCTCGACGAACTGATCACGCGGGTTAAAATCCGCCCCCAAGACGGCGCTTATTTCGGCTATTTTGCACTGCCGGAAACACTTCCCGAAGGGAATTACATGCTCCGTTTTTACACAAAATTTATGGAAGGACGTGGCGAAGAGTATTTTTTTAAACGCCAAATCCGCGTTGGCGACCCACTTTCGGCCTATTATTACACCAAAGCGACTTTCGCGGCGGATGAGAACAAAAAGCGCATAAATGCTCAATTCCAATTTATTAACGCCTATCAAAACGAAGTCTTTTTGCCCGAAAAAGTGCGCTACCGTGATAAAAACGGAGAGATGAAACAGCTGAAAATGGACAAAGACTCGCTGCTGAGGCTGTCTTTAAATATCTCCGACCTGAAAAAACAGATTGTCTATTTAGAGTATGATTACGACGGCAAATTTCACAACGAATACATCCCAATAACGCTTCCAAACGAAGATTTCGACGTTTCTTTCTTTCCCGAGGGAGGCCATCTGCCGTCCGATACTTATGTGAAAGTTGGATTTAAAGCGCTAAACAGCAGAGGACTAAGTGAAAACATCAGTGGCTCAATCATTGGCGCCGACGGCGATACCCTAAGCACGTTCAGCTCGAAACATGCAGGGATGGGTTCTTTTTCGTTTTTCGCATCGGCAGGAAAACAATACAAAGCCGTTTGCAAAAACGAAAAAGGAATCGAAAAAAACTTTTCCCTTCCTGTTGCGCAAGATAGCGCTGTAAGCCTTTCGGTTGTTAATCATCGCGAAAAACTGATGATCTCCGTTGTTAAATCCGAAAAATTCCTGCTGCAATCCCCGCTGTATATCATCGCTCACAGCCGCGGACTGCTTATTTCGATTCTCGAATGGAACAACAGCAAATCGTTTGTTTCAATTCCTATCAAGGACTTTCCATCCGGAATAGCACAAATCCTGCTTGTCGATGCCCAAATGAATCCGATAAGCGAACGCCTCACTTTTATCATCAATGAAGACGATTTTGCGAAAACCGCATTTGCCAAAGATAAAGAACGCTACGGAAACCGTGAAAAAGTAAGCGTAGATCTTAGGCTTAACGGCGCTTCGGATACTCCGTTGGAAGGCAACTTTTCGGTTTCGGTAACCGACGATAGCGATGTCAAACCCGATTCCACCGTTGATATTTATTCGTCGATGCTCCTGACCTCCGAACTGCGCGGATACATCGAAGATCCGGCTTTTTATTTCAGAAACAGGGATGTGCTGACCGATTTCTGTCTCGATGAACTGATGCTCACGCAGGGCTGGCGACGCTACAATATTGCCGGACTTTTAAAAGGAAAATTGGAACCGCCGAGAGGAGTTCTCGAACTCGGAGAGGCTATTTCGGGGCTTGTGAGAGGCGGCATTTTATTGTATTCACCCGCGAAAGAGAATCCGGTTACCGCCGTTTCTTTCGAAAACGGATTTTTCAATCAGACTTTTACCGACGCTCAGGGACGTTTTTTTATGGCGGTGCCCGAACTCCCCGACAGTTCGCGTTTTGTGGTTCAGGCAACTACCAAAAAAGGAGGCTCGCGGGTTGAATTGCTGCTCGACTCGATTACGTATCCGCAACCCAACTTCAATTTTCCGCTCAAAAGATCGGAACGGGAATTGAATTTCTCCAATTTTATTGGGAAAGCCGACCGCAAATACGTTTACGAAAACGGGATGCGTACCATTTACCTTGACGAGGTGGTGGTAACGGCCAAAAGAACGGAAAAAAAGGGCAAATCGTCCTATTCGTCGGCTTTCAGCACCATTGTTTCGAACGACGAAATCGAAAAATTGCACGCACGGAGCATCCTCGATGTGCTTCGTACCATTGGAGGAGTGATGGTGATAGGCGAAAAAGTGTCGATCAGAGGAGGCGGAGACCCCTTGGTCATGATTGACGATTTCGAATATCCAGCCGATGAACTGAGTGGCATAATAATAGAGGATGTGGATCAGGTTGAGGTGATGAAAGGCGCTGAAGCCGCCATTTTCGGCATGCGCGGAGGCAACGGAGTGATACTTATTTCCACCAAACGCGGATTTGATCAGGCCTTGCGTAAATCCGAGAAATTCAACATCAAACCATTGATGCCCTTGGGATATCAGAAACCAAAAGAATTTTATGCCCCAAAATACGAAACCGCAGCAGAAATCAACGACAGCAAACCCGATTTGCGGACAACCATTTACTGGAATCCCAACGTAAAATTTACCGGCGGAAAAGCGCAACTGTCTTTCTATTCGGCAGATACGCCTTCCACCTATTCCGTAATCGTTGAGGGTATTTCATCCGACGGAAAATTAATACGCATCAAAGAGACTGTTTCGACATTAAAATAACCGTAGAAAATCAACCAATTTATCTGAACGTTAAACCATTGGCTCCGTTTTTAGCCTTCTCAAAAGGCCCCGGTGCAGGTGTTTTTGCTCGCGTATTTCCCTGAAAATCAACAGTAAAAATTATAGGATTGCCGTCGGGCTGCTCGTATGCTTCTTTGGGAAACTTTGCTTTGCCGAGTGTTTCGGTTGTAATTACAGACGTTTTGAAGTCATTAAATTCTTGTAAATCAAAAGAAATATAAACTTCGGATCCTTTTTCTTCGAGTTTGAACGAGGGTTCTATATCGGGTTTGTGCAGTGCATATTGTTCGTTGTCTTTGGGCTTTGCGACGCCGTAATACGCATTTCCGGCAGCCCACGACGGGTAGGAATCCGTGCTGTAAACGGGGAAGCCATAGTGTTTATTCTCTTCGGGATTTGCCGGAACAAAAAGGTTGTTGTAGTAGCGGTCGTCGCCGTTGAGGATGATGGACAGCCCCGCAATATCGGTCTGATGCGGCAAGTGGTAGGGCGTGTAACGACTTTTTTCCTGATTGACGCGGATGCTGCCGGCGAACAGGTTATGCACAAAAGCGCCGCCCTGCGACATGCTCCAGATGTTCTCACGCGAGGCGAAGATGTTGTTGTCTAACAGCGTTGGACCGTGGTCAACTTCCATATAGACGTCCTGATCGGTGTTGTTGTAGAACAGATTGCCTGTAACGCGCGTCCCCTGCGCCATCCAGTCGAGCCACAGCCCGCGGTCGCAGTCGTGGATAAGGTTGTTGCGGATGATAACGTCTATTGCTGCGTGAAATTTTATGCCCCCCATCTCGGCGCCCCAATACTGACGCTTGGTATAAATATGGTGGATGTGGTTGTTTTCGATGATGCTGAAAGCCTCGCCGTGGCTGCCGCAGATACCGGTCTGCCCGCAGTTGAAGATTTCGTTGTTACGGACGATGTGCGAGCCGATGTTCCCTTTGTTCCATCCGTTGCGTAAGGTCTTGAATGTTACCTCGATATAGTGCAGCGAGCCGTCGTAGGACGGGTCGGCGCTCCAAACGTTATGCCCTGTTCCGCGCTCTTTGCCGAGTGTGATGCCGCTGCATTTGGCGTTGCTGATGACGTTGTTTTCGATAATCCATCCTTTGTTCCAGTGGGTTGCAATCATCCCGATTTGTTCGGCGGTAGGCGCCGCCCATTGCGAGGCGGCCTGACTGATATGAAAACCGCTTAATGTGAGATAGTTGATCCCCGGTTTGGAAGGATAAAAGCAGGTACGGCGGACGCTGATTTCCACGAACTCTTTGTTCGGGTTAAAGTGATGAAAATTCGCATAAATGGTTGTGTTCTTGCCATCCGATTCGCAGTACCATTTATATTTTTGGCCATCAGGATCTTGCAGATTGTTATTTACAGGCGGATTGATTACCTTATGCAGCGAATCGGTCTCCCAGAGCGATTTGTTGTTGATAAACACCTCGCCGGTATGTTGCTTCCAACCGCCGTTCCAGAACCAGTCGCCGAAAATCGGGTCTGTATAAGGGTTATAATCGCCGAAGAACGAGTTGGGCAAAGTTACTTTCCATACTGTGCCTTTGGTTTTCTGCCAATCGGTAATCACTTCCGAACCTTTAATCTCGACTTTCTCGCCCGGCGCAGCTCGATAAACGATGCGGCGGTCATCGCTCTCGCCCCCGCGAGGCGGGTCTATCCATTCGCGGTAAACTCCTGAATGTACGGTGATTACATCGCCGGTATAGGCGGACTCGGCTGCCCTGCCGATCGTGCGGAAGGGCGCCGCTTCTGTGCCGTTGTTGGCATCGTTACCCTTGACGGATACGTGATATTCGTGGGCCGATATTGCCGATGAGGCGAATGTGCTTATGATCAGTAATAGTCCAAATGTTTTCATCATATTATTTCGTTTATAGGAACAAAATTAGTAAAAAAATCACTCCTGTCTATACTTTTTTGAGATACCGCTTAAATTTAGTCAAAAAATTGTTTCCTTAAAAAGAAACTATCATCTTTGCCTTGTCGCAAAATTACAGACAAATGAATTATAAATTTCGAGTTGTATTTTTGGAAGAAGCTGCTGCTTTTCTTGAAGTTCTTGATGAAAAAGTCAAGGAGAAAATTCTATACAATGTATGGAAATCGAGGATGGTAAGCGACAAAGACTTGTTCAAAAAGTTAGAAGACGATATCTGGGAGTTCAAACGCTGTATAACAAGGCGTATTACAGGTTGTTCGCTTTTTGGGACAAAACACAAGCCACTGATACATTAGTAGTATCCACCCATGGCATTGTAAAGAAAAGCCAAAGAATCAACAAGGAAGAAATTATTAAGGCGCTAAAAATCAAAGAACAATATTTCAAAGAAAAAAAATGAAAACTTATACATTAGAACAGATGACCGATAAACACATCGGTAAGAAAGGGACTGCGAGACGGGATACTTTCGAGGAAGAACTGCGACTTGACGTATTAGGTCATAAAATAAAGCAGATTCGTCAAGAACGCCGTATGACGCAGACAGATTTAGGAGTCCTTGTCGGAGTGCAGAAAGCACAGATTTCCAAAATTGAAAACAATATGACAAATGCAAGATTAGACACTATTCTAAAAGTTTTCAATGCTTTGGGCGCACGAGTCCGGTTAAGTGTTGAAATGTGAATTATCCACATGGAAACCAACAGGTCAAAGAACATCCGTATATTATTCGTTATATTTAAATCTTGCCTCTAAACCTCCTGCCGATACGGAAAATGAACCATTTTCTATCCTGTAATTCCCTTGTTCGTCAGGATAAGCCAAATGTTTACCGGGAATAATCTTAAAAGATAATTTTTTTGTTTCGCCGGGTTGAAACAATTGCTTTTCAAAATGTTTCAATTCCTTTACAGGACGGGTAAAACTACCATGATGGTCGGT
>JAISUH010000067.1 GCA_031272205.1 Dysgonamonadaceae bacterium
GTCTGTCGTTGGGTAAAAAGAAAGAGTAACTTTTGTAATCGAATCTTTTCCAATTCATTATCAAATAGTTGCAGTAATGCCAATATGACTTTTCGTCTGTAAAACATAGTGCAAAGGTAATCAATTCCTCTCAATCTGCAATTTCTTTCTTACTTTAGTTGCATTTACTAATTGAACTTACGTTTTGAGAAAAAAGTTGTTTGATAGGGGTTTGTAAGGAATTTTTCACTAACTTTGCAAAATAACTTATATTTTTTAAACTATTTTATTCATTATCATGAACCCCACATTCTCACGACGTAAATTTTTGAAAACCGCCGCAGCCGGAGCTGTCGGCGTAACGGTTTTCCCCCGGCTTATCGCATGCAGTCAAAAAGAAGAAGACGACGGTATCATCCGCATAGGCTTTATCGGCTTGGGACAACAAGCCATGTACCTGCTCAGCGGATTCATCAAAATCCCCGGCGTTGAAGTCGTTGCCGGATGCGACGTATATGGCATAAAAACGCAACGGTTTATAAAACGTGTAACCCATTATTACGCCGAACAGCAAAAAACCGTTGACGTGAAAACCTACGAAAACTACAAAGATTTGCTGGCACGCAAAGACATCGATGCGGTGGTCATTGCAACACCCGACCACTGGCATGCCTTCATCGCTATTGCTGCCGCCAAAGCCAAAAAGCACATTTATTTGGAAAAACCCCTGACATTCACCATCAAAGAAGGGCAAGAGCTTGTGAAAGCCGTAAGAAAAAAAGGCGTTACGCTTGCCGTGGGTAGCCAGCAACGTTCCGACAAAAATTTCCAACACGCCGTAAAAATGGTGCAGGAAGGACGAATCGGGAAAATAGAGCGTATCAACGCTCACGTCGGAGCGCCCCCTAAGCCTTACGATCTTCCCGAAGAACCCGTTCCGGCCGATTTGAACTGGCAAATGTGGCTCGGCCCGTCGGAATATGTACATTACAACTCGCAACTCAACCCTGTAATTTCGCTCGACCCCGAACAAAGCGAACAGCTTTGGGGCGCGTGGCGCTGGTACAAGGAATTGGGCGGAGGCTACACCACCGACTGGGGCGCCCACATGTTTGATATTGCGCAATGGGGCTTGAACATGGACCACAGCGGCCCGATTGAAATCATCCCGGCAGGTTATCAGGACACAAAATTCCTGACCTACAAATATGCTAACGGCGCAGTGATGACCGAAGAACCCTTCAACGAACAGGGAACACTGGGTGTGAAATTCTGGGGCGACAAGGGATGGATTGAAATATCGCGCGAACATTTCTTGGCATCCGACGAGTCTCTTTTGCCACCGGCGGCAGAAGAGCAGGAAGGCGCTTATGAGACGCAAGTTCCGCACTACATGAATTTCATCGAAGCCATCAGATCAAAAACCGATCCGATTGTTCCGGTTGAGACAGGACACCGCTCCTGCACCGTTTGCACACTGGGCAACATTGCTTACGAATTGAAACGTCCGCTGAAATGGAATCCCGACAAAGAACGCTTTGTAGATGATGCCGAAGCAGATAAGTACCTGACGAAAAAATACAGTAAAGGATATTCTATATAAATATCTGGTTTAATTAAAGTTTTTTTACAATTCTTTCACGGGACAAAGTGATTTTGTCCCGTGAATATTTTTTTCCGAAATGAAAAAATACCTGTTTTTCTGTCTGTTTTTTGCCTTCTGTTCGACGGAACCGAACGCACAATCCAATCTGCGTGTGATGTTTTACAACGTAGAAAACCTCTTCGACACTAAAGACGATCCGCTAAAAAACGACGAAGATTTTCTGCCCGAAGGTTCCATGCACTGGTCGTCGTGGAAATATTGGGAAAAACTGAAAAACATTTCGCGCGTAATTACCGCCGTGGGAGGAATGCAATCCCCCGGATTGGTCGGACTGTGCGAAATAGAAAACGACAGTGTGATTTTCGACCTCACCAAACGCTCACCCCTACGCAACCAGCAATACGAATACATCGTTACCGAATCGCCGGACGAACGCGGCATCGACGTTGCTTTGCTCTACCAGCGGCATCAGTTTAAGCCCGTTGAATGGCGGGAATACAAAATCAAATTCCGCAACAAATCAACAAGACCCACACGCAATATCCTGCACGTAACGGGACAATTGGTCAACGGCGAGTTGCTCGATGTGTTTGTCTGCCACTTTCCATCGCGCAGCGGCGGACAAAAAGAGAGCGAGCCTGCCCGGATCGATGCGGCTACACTGTTGCGAAACAAAACCGACAGCCTGTTTCGGGTACGCGGGAAGGCCAATATCATCATCATGGGCGACTTCAACGATCATCCCGATAACAAGAGCATCTTCACTGCGTTGAAGGCTCGCAGCCTGAATTACCACCGCTCCAACGGCGAACTGTACAATTTGTTTTTCCACCGCATGAAAGAGCGCGATTTCGGTTCGTACAAATACCACGGGAGTTGGGACGCGCTGGATCAGTTTATCGTGAGCGGTAACCTGATTTCTGACGAAAGCCGGATAAAAGTGAAAAACGAAAAAGGGAATGTGTTTAAAGCCGATTTTTTGCTTCAGGATGATGAAAAATACGGCGGCAAACAACCCTTCCGCACGAATCTTGGGCCGCGATACATCGGTGGTTTTAGCGACCACCTGCCCATTTATTTCGATTTGGAGATTCAATAAGCGGGCACAATTTTTGAAACTTTATCATAATTTTATTGCGTTTGTACGCAAATAACCCTACTTTTGTGGAGTTATAATACCTAAAAAATAAATTTGCAATAAATGAACCCATTACTTTTTAATTTAAACGGCTGGGAAATTCCCATTATTCTCATTGTGTTTCTCCTTTTGTTCGGAGGGAAGAAAATTCCCGAATTTATGAGCGGTTTGGGAAAGGGTATCCGCAGCTTCAAAAAAGGGCTGAACGATATTGAAGACGACATCAAATCCGATGTTTCAGACAAATCCACCAAGTCGAATTAATCGGTAACCGTATCATACGAATAATTTGCGAACCTCGGATTCGGACGGCATCAGCATTGTTCCGGATTCGAGTTTGAAATGTATCGGAGCAAACAGATGAAGAGTGATAGAGAAATGTCCTTCTGGGACCATCTTGAGGAGTTTCGTTGGACCTTAATACGGATTATAGGGGCATTGATGCTGTTGACCGTTGCGGGGCTTATAGTAATGCCTAAGATATTCGATTCCATTATTTTAGCGCCGCACTCGTCCGATTTCATCACCTACCGTTTTTTCGAAAACGCCAGTAAATACCTCCCTTTCCTCCCCGATTTTTCGGGCGAGGCTTTCGATGTGAAAATGTTGAACATCAACATGACCACGCAGTTCATGACTTATATCTCGTCGTCGTTTGCCTTTGCCGTACTCTTCACCATCCCTTATATTTTATACGAACTTTGGAAATTTGTGAGCCCTGCGCTGTACGACAACGAGGCCAAAGGCGTAAAAACGGCTTTCGGTTTCGGCGGCTTTATGTTTGTGCTGGGATGTTTGGTAGGATATTTTATCGTTTTCCCCCTTATTTTCCGCTTCCTCATCACTTTTGAATTGAGCAAAAGCATCGAGAACATGATTTCGCTCGATTCGTACATGAGCAATTTCTACACGCTCATCCTCATCATGGGCGTCGTCTTTGAGCTTCCGCTTGTTTTTTGGCTCTTATCGAATTTGGGACTTGTTTACCGTTCGTTTTTCAAGAAATTCCGCCGCCACGCGATACTTGGCTCATTGGTAGGCGCCGCTTTGATAACGCCGTCGGGAGACCCGTTCTCATTGTTTGTGGTAACAATACCGCTCTACATGCTCTGGGAAATCAGCGCGTTTATCGTAAAAAAAGACCCCGTTGAAGAAGAGGAAGAGGCCAACCTTCCGGTTGAAGCCTCCTGATCCGATCTCTCTTCATTAATCGTTCACTATTGTCTTCCCAAACAGGCAAAAGACCAATCTAAACACTATTCCCCATTCCCCAAAGTTTTCATCTTGAAGCGATGACTTCGATTTCCACCAGCGCGTTTTTGGGAAGTGATTTCACGGCGAAAGCCGAGCGTGCGGGGAAAGCGCCGGGAAACTGCGAGGCATACACCTCGTTCATCTCGGCAAAAAGCGACATATCTGCCAAAAACACGGTGGTCTTGACAATGTTGTCTGTCGATAGTCCGGCCTCAGCCAAAATTGCCGCGATATTTTTAAACGATTGTGCGGTTTGTTCCTTTACTCCGCCCGGAGCAAATTCTCCCGTTGCCGGATCGATGGGCAACTGTCCCGAAAGAAACACGAAACCGTTTGCCTCAACCGCCTGACTATACGGGCCAATGGCTTCGGGGGCTTTTGTTGTAGCTATAATTTTTTTCATTTGCATAAAATTTTAGATATGATTGTTTGTCATTGATTGCTGTTTGTTCTTTGCCGCACCACTTCGTAGATAAGCACCCCTGCGGCTACCGATACGTTCAACGATTGAATGGCGCCGAATTGCGGAATCATCACCAGCTCATCGCAAATCTTGAGAATATCGGGCGAAATCCCCGCATCCTCCGACCCCATCACAAGGGCAACGGGAACCGACATATCGGTTGTTGTATAGTTTACAGCCGCCTTTTCGGTGGCGGCAATCGTTTTTATTCCGCTGTTTTTCAGGAACTGAACGGCTTCGCGCAGGCTCTGCTCGCGACACACGGGAAGGGTATGCAAAGCGCCCGCCGATGTTTTTATTGCATCGGCATTCACCGTTACGCTGCCGCGGGCAGGTATCACGATGGCATTCACCCCGGCAACCTCGCAGGTGCGGGCTACAGCCCCAAAATTGCGCACATCGGTAATCCCGTCTAAAACAAGGATAAAGGGATTTTTTCCGTCCTCATACAGGCAGGGGATAATCTGTTCCAATTTTTGATAGGTAACGGCCGAAGTGAAAGCAATGACGCCCTGGTGGTTTTTGCGCGTTATGCGGTCGATGCGTTCCAAAGGCACCTTCTGCATTGGAATGTCATACTGTTGCAACACCGATTGCAGTTCTCTGAACAATTCGCCCTGCAATTCGCGCTTCACAAGCACCTTATCAATATCTTTTCCGGCTTCAACCGCCTCTATCACGGCACGAATGCCGAAAATCATCTCTTTTTCTTTCATCATTTTTTGGGGGGTTCGCCTTTTCCGTGAACACGAAAATGAAACCTTTATACAAAGTTACACTATTTTTTCGTTTTGTAGATGCTGTTCGATAATTTCCTGACGGACGCCGAAAATTTTTCACCCTTCGTGATGGATCATTTGCACTAAAAAAATCCCCATCGATTTCACAACCGACAGGGACTTGGAGCTTTGAAGTAAAATTACGTCAGCTAAAAAATTATGGATATTTTTGTTTTCTTTTAAGAGGCTGTCTTAAAAGTAGAAAAGCCGCGTCATTCCGGCGAATTGCAAAATCGGCGGAGCCAAAGCCGGCCCCCCTCTAATCGTTAAAGATTAATATACAATCATTTAGCAATTAACGGTCTTCGGGGGATGGCGGAAAGATCCCGTGTCGCAGCACGGGACGCCATGACGGGCTTTTGAGACAACCTCTATGAGTTTTAATAATTTTCTCGCCGCAGGCGAACTCTGTTCGTTAGGAAGTCGAATCATAAGTAAGTCGCATTATAACCTGATATATTTATCTTCAGTTTATAGTTATAACCGGCTTTCAGCGGCCCTGTGAAGGATGTCGTGTTGGTTTTGATAGGTACATAGCCGTCGTAGTACCAAATTTTTTCGTAGTAGTTATATACAGTATCGCCATTGTATAGTTGAATTTTACCGGATAAAGAGATAGAAAGCGGGGAACTGCTGCCCGTAAATACGGTGTGCCCGTCATCAGAACATACACTATACTGATTATTTTCATCTATATCATAAGTAGCAATAGTCCAAACAGGAGTTACAGCATTGGCCGGAGTGCTTGTCGCTACGGGTGACGAAGCAGTGGCAAAGGTTTGTTGTACAGCGTTATTGGGACTAATCGTATATGTAAAGTCATCAGATAACCCGTATATACGCCTACGCCTCGGTAGATCCTCTTTAGGGTCGGGATCGGGCACATAACGATAAACCAGAACTTCGGTCTGTATGCGTGTGGTACCGCGTTTAAAAACGATATTCGCTTCCGGAGAAGTATCTGTCAAGTCGATGGGATCCGACACAAAATAGAGATAGTCATATTGTGGATCGACCGTATAGGAGGCGTCGCTCTCGTCTAT
>JAISUH010000053.1 GCA_031272205.1 Dysgonamonadaceae bacterium
TATAGTTTATAGTTCTTCGTTCTTCGGGGGGGCAGCTAAACATTCGAAATTTCGAAAATTGGAATGTTTTTTAAAAAAAGGTGATGCCAGTGTCGTCGATAGTAGAGACGGGGCATGCCACGTCTTTACGATTAGCAATACCGTATCTATATGGCTGAAAGCCAAGTAGCAATAGCGCAGGGCAACGCCCTGTGTAAACGGGCGTTCCCCTCACCCAAAAGGGCTGAAAGCCCGCAAGTAACGATTGATTTTGCCCTTTCAGGGCGCAGACGGCGGGAAGGGAACCCATTCGTAGGGCGGCCTGCCTGTCGGCAGACTGGTGCCCTACGCTGTTGATTTTGCTCTTTCAGAGCAGTTGGGTAATCGAAAAATCCGTAGGATTTTCATATCAATAGAATGGATAGGCGCCCCATTATTAAACCTGTTAGGTTTTTAAAACCTAACAGGTTTGATTCGGGCGCTTACAAATACATTTCAAACTTTCCAAGTTTTGAAAACTTGGAAAGTTTATCCCGAACCAAGCCCGCCCCGTCATAGCGAAAGTTCAGACTGAAGCAATCCGGAAAACAGCCTTTATCTGTTATTGCGCAACCCTTAGTAGCCCAAGGCTACACACTACTGCATCCCCTTATTTTCCTGATAAATAAAGGAATAAGGGCAAGAATGGATGGGGCAAATTCGTGGCTACGAAGAATTGAGAAAGTAGAAGTTAGAATTTTCTGGTTTACGGCTTTACATGCCTTCCGATAAGCACCTCTTCGATATCTTGCAATTTCAAATTTTTCGTTTTCAGAAGAATCAGAAAATGATACAACAAATCGGCGGCTTCGTTTTTGAAGAGGTCGGTATTATCGTCTTTGGCTTCAATGACCAATTCTACGGCCTCCTCTCCCACTTTCTGCGCGACCTTATTCACTCCGCGGGAAAAAAGTCGGCTCGTATATGAACCGTCGGGGTTGTCCGAGATGCGTTGTTCGATCACGTTTTCCAATTCGTAAAGGAATCCTTTTTTGTCTTTCTCTCCGAAACAGGAAACCGAACCGGTATGGCAAGTAGGCCCCTGAGGAAAAGCTTTAATCAGGACGGTGTCATTATCGCAATCGAGACTGATTTGATCGACGATAAGATAATTTCCCGACACTTCGCCTTTCGTCCACAAACGATTTTTGCTGCGGCTAAAAAACGTTACTTTGCCTTCGGCAAGGGTTTTGTCGAAAGCTTCTTTGTTCATGTATCCCAACATGAGCACTTGCAGAGTCAGCGTGTCCTGCACGATTGCGGGAACCAATCCTCCCGACTTTTCGAAATCGATATTCATCTAATGGATATATTTTGAGATTTTAAATATGCTTTTAACTGCGGAATGGGTATTTCTCCGAAATGGAAAATGCTGGCGGCCAAGGCTGCGCTCGCTTTTGTTTGAAGAAATACGTCGGCAAAATGTTCCGCTATTCCCGCTCCGCCCGAAGCGATAACCGGAATATTCACAGCATCGGCGACAGCCCCTGTTATATCGAGGGCAAATCCGTTTTTCGTACCGTCGTTATTCATCGATGTGAGCAAAATTTCACCCGCGCCATGCTGTTCGCCTTCTTTTGCCCAAGCAACGGTACGAAGCATTGTCGGCGTCCTTCCTCCATGTACATACACCATCCACTCGTTGTTTTCGAACTTTGTGTCGATAGCCAGCACAACGCATTGATTCCCAAATTCGTTCGCAATTTCGGTGATCAAGCGGGGATTTTTCACGGCCGATGAATTGACGCTCACCTTATCGGCGCCTGCGCGAATAATGGCCTGTGCGTCTTCGAGCGTATCGATTCCACCGCCAACGGTGAAGGGGATATTTATCTCCTTTGCGATTCGTTTGACTAATTCGATCAGCGTTTTTCGTTTTTCCACGGTAGCCGTAATATCGAGGAAAACCAATTCATCGGCGCCTTCAATCACATAACGCTTGGCCAATTCCACGGCATCACCTGCATCGCGGATATCCACGAAATTAACGCCTTTCACGGTACGCCCGTTTTTTATATCGAGGCAAGGGATAATTCTTTTTTTCAACATAATCTTAAAAATGAACGAGTAAAATTTCAGGCTTGAGTTTCGATCTCAAACTGTTTCAATTCTTCCAATATGATCCGGCCTTCGTAAATGGCTTTTCCAATAATTGCCCCGTCGCAGCCGATTTGCCGCAAGGCCATCAAATCGGTCATCGAAGAAACGCCGCCGCTGGCAATCAGCCTTACTCCGGTTTTTTCAATGATTTCGCGATACAGTTCGTTTGAGGCGCCTTGCAACATGCCGTCTCTCTGAATATCGGTGCATATCACATACGAAATGCCTTTCCGCGCATAATCGGCGATGAAATCCGCCACATCTGTTTCCGATTGCTGTATCCAACCCTGCGTCGCAATTTTCCGGTTATTGGCGTCGGCGCCGAGAATGATTTTTTCCGCGCCGTAGATCGAAAGCCATTGAAGGAAGAGGTCCGGTTGCTGAGCGGCAATACTGCCGCCCGTGATCTGCGCTGCACCATTTTCGAACGCTATGCGTACATCGTCGTCCGATTTAATGCCGCCGCCGAAATCCACATTCAACGAAGTTTTCGACGCAATTTCATGCAGTACGCCGTAATTCACGATGTGTTTCGACCGTGCGCCGTCCAAATCCACCAAATGCAGATATTTCAACCCGCAATCTTCAAATTCTTTTGCCACATCCAAGGGCGATTCGCGATAGATTTTTTTCGTATTGTAATCGCCTTTGGAAAGCCGGACGCATTTTCCGTCGATAATATCGATAGCCGGAATAATTCTCATTGTTCAAATCTTTAATTCCAAAAAATTTTTCAAAATCCGTTCTCCCACAGCTGCCGACTTTTCGGGATGAAACTGCGTGGCGTAAAAATTATCTTTTTGCATTGCCGCGCCGAAGGGAAGAATATAGCCGCATTTCGCAATGGTTTGCGGAGATATTTCGGCATAGTAACTGTGCACAAAATAAACCGTATCGTCGTTTTCGAAGCCATCGAAAAGCGGCGTACGCACATCCGACAGGTTATTCCAGCCCGTATGCGGGACGATGTCTTTCGGCGGGAAGCGTTTCACATCGGTATCAAAAATACCGAGGCAATCGGTGTTCCCCTCCTCCGAATGGCGGCACATCAGCTGCAAACCCAGACAGATGCCTAAAACGGGTTGTGTGAGCGATTTGAACAGGGTATCCAAGCCGTGTTCGGTCAGGTATTTCATTGCCGTACCGGCCTCTCCGACACCCGGAAAAATAACTTTTTCCGCCGAACGGAGCTCGTCGGGATTGTCGGTAATCGCACATTCGTAACCCAGCCGTTCTACGGCGTTCTTCACCGAAGCGATATTGCCTGCATTGTATTTGATAATCGCGATCATAGACTTCCTTTCGTGCTTGGGATTCCTTGCGTTTCACCGCGTTTCACCGCCATTTTGACAGCTTTCGCAAAGGCTTTGAAAACGGCTTCGATCTTGTGGTGTTCGTTTTCGCCTTCGGCCTTCACATTGAGGTTACATTTGGCGTTGTCGCTGAACGATTTGAAGAAATGGAAGAACATTTCCGTCGGGACGTCGCCGATTTTTTCGCGCTTGAACTCAAGATCCCACACGATCCACGGGCGACCGCCGAAATCAATGGCGACCTGCGCCAAACAATCGTCCATTGGCAACAGAAAACCATAACGGGCGATGCTTTTTTTCTTTCCCAGCGCCTGCAAAAAACATTCGCCCAAGGCAATACCCGTATCTTCTATCGTGTGGTGTTCGTCGATGTGCAAATCGCCGTTGACGTTCACCGTCAGGTCTATGCCTCCGTGACGGGCGATTTGGTCGAGCGTATGGTCGAAAAAGCCCAGTCCGGTGGAGATATCGCTTTTGCCCGTTCCGTCTAAATTCACCGATACCGAAATATCGGTTTCCGCTGTTTTGCGCACGATCGTGGCCTTGCGCGGTTCGGCTTTCAGAAAGCGGTAAATCTCGTTCCAATCGGTAGTACAAAGCCTTGTTTTCGGATTTGATTTCTGACTCAGAAGAATGGCGCCGCAACCCAGATTTTCGGCCAATTGCACATCGGTATCGCGATCGCCGATAACAAAAGAATTGGGCAAATCATAATCACCTTTCATATAATGCGTTAGCATTGCTGTTCCGGGCTTACGCGTGGGCAAATTATCTTTTGGGAATGAACGGTCGATCAGGATTTCGTCGAAACGGACGCCCTCGTTCTCAAAGGCTTTCAGCATCTTATTGTGCGCCGGCCAAAACGTTTCTTCGGGAAACGAAGCGGTACCCAGACCGTCCTGATTGCTAACCATCACCAATTCGTATTCCAATTCGCTGGCGATGCGGGAGAGGTTTTGAAACACCTTCGGGTAGAACTCCAATTTTTCGAGGCTGTCTATCTGCTCGTCTTCGGGTTCTACAATAAGCGTTCCGTCGCGGTCGATGAATAAGACTTTTTTCATATTTTTTTCATTTCGGTGAGCAATATTCTGTTTTCTTCGGGCGAGCCTACGGTAATCCGTATGCAATTTTTAATCTGCGAATTACGGTTTCGCGTGATCACTTTGTGATGAACCAATTTTTGGTAAACCTCATCGGCGTCGGAAACTTCCGCCAGCAAAAAATTCGCATCCGACGGATAGACTTTTTTCACACAGGCAATCTCTTTCAATTCTTTTTCCAAAAGCGCTTTTTGCTCCAATATCAATCGCCGGCGCCATTCGAAATCGGCGATATTTTCAACAGCGCTTAAGGCTTTCTGTTGGTTCGGTGTACTGATGTTGTAGGGCGGCTTGGTTTTACTCAGCAAATCGATAATTGTTTTTTGCGCAAAAGCCATTCCAACGCGGGCTCCGGCCAAGGCCCACGCCTTACTGAATGTCTGCATGACAATGAGATTCGGATATTTTTCGATTTGAGGGAGCAGCGAGATTTCGGGGCAGAAATCGATATAAGCTTCATCCACCACGACAATCCCGTCGAAATGTTCCAGGAGCTCATTGATACGCTCCAAGCGGTTTCCCGTAGGGTTGTTCGGCGAACAAACGAAAATACATTTCGCCCAATATTTCAAGATTTCATCAATATCCAATTGAAAATCATCCCGCAAACCGACCGTAATAATTTCCACATCATTAATATTAGCCGATACTTCATACATACCGTAAGTTGGCGGGCAAACGATAACCTTGTCCCTACCCGGTTCGGCAAAAACGCGGTAAATCAAATCGATAACCTCATCGCTACCGTTTCCGAGGAAAATATTTTCCGCCGGAATGTTTTTGATACGGGAAACGGCCGCTTTCAGCGCTTTCTGATGCGGATCGGGATAGCGGTTGAACGTACCGAAAGGATTTTCGTTTGCATCAAGGAAAACGCCTTCGTTTCCCGAAAATTCGTCGCGTGCGCTGGAATAGGGCTTTAAAGCCAAAATATTCTTGCGTGCCCATTTTGTAATGTCGAAGTCCTTCATTTTTCCGATTCATTTATTTGTTTCAAGCGTAACGAGACCGCGTTTTTATGGGCATCCAATCGCTCCGCTTCCGCCATGATTTCGATGGCCGTCCCTATAGTATTCATCCCCTCGGCAGAAAGCCGCTGAAACGTGATTTTTTTGACGAAGCTGTCTAACGATACGCCGCTGTATGCTTTTGCAAAACCGTTAGTGGGCAGCGTGTGATTCGTGCCGCTGGCATAATCGCCGGCGCTCTCGCAACTCCAGTTGCCAAGGAAAACCGAACCTGCATTCGTAATCTTCCCGATAAGATCTTCGGCGTTTTCAAGCGCCAAGATCAGGTGTTCGGGTGCGTAAAGGTTGCTGAATTCGATGCAGGAATCCAAGTCATTGAGCAGAATCGCAACGCTGTTTGCCAATGCTTTTTCGGCAATTTCCCTGCGGGGAAGCCGTTGAAGTTGCGCTTCAAGCTCGGCGCTGATCGCTTCTATGCGGCCTCTGTCGTCCGACAACAAAATCACCTGACTGTCGGGTCCGTGCTCGGCTTGCGACAACAAATCGGCGGCCACGAAAGACGGGACGCAACTCCGGTCGGCAACAATCAGCACCTCGCTCGGTCCGGCCGGCATATCGATGGCCGTGCCCTGCAATTGCGCCGCCTGTTTCGCCGCCATGACATACTGATTGCCCGGCCCGAAAATTTTATCCACCTTAGGCACCGACTCCGTCCCGAAAACCATCGCTCCGATCGCCTGAATACCTCCGACCGCAAAAATCCGCGTAACGCCCACAAGCGTTGCTGCAAACAGAATTGCGGGATGGATGTTGCCTTCGGCATCGGGAGGCGTACAGAGGACAATGTCCTTGCAGCCTGCAATTTTAGCCGGAACGGCTAACATCAACACCGTGGAAAAAAGCGGCGCCGAACCGCCGGGAATGTATATGCCCACTTTTTCTATCGCGCGACTTTCGCGCCAGCAGAGCACCCCTTTTGCCGTTTCGATTTTTTGCGGGACTTCTTTTTGTGAAAGGTGAAACGTTTCGATACTATTTCTTGCCGTTTCAATAGCCCGTTTCAATTCTGCAGGAACAGTTTCCGCTATTTTTCGGGCAGTTTCCACCGGAATTTCAAGCTGTTTCAGGTCTGCACGATCAAACTGTCGGGTATATTTCTTCAACGCATCATCGCCCGAAGCCCGAATATCGGCAAACACGCTGTCCACCACCTCAAAAAGATTCTCTTTTTTGAGGGAAGGCCGTTGAACCAACTGAGGCCACAAGCAAGGCGAAGGGTAATCTATTACTCTCATTACCTGAAAATTACAAAATCATTTTTTCGATAGGCATAACCAAAATCCCTTGGGCCTTTGTCTCTTTCAAAGCATCAATCACATCCCAAAATTCGTCTTCCTTCACCACCGAATGAACGCTGCTCCAGCCGTCGGAAGCTAAGGGCAGGATGCTTGGCGATTTCATGCCCGGCAGAATGGAGCATATTTTCGGAATGGATTCGTTAGGTGCATTCAACACAATGTATTTACTCCCAATCCCGCGCTGATAGGCTTTGATGCGGAAAAGCAACTTGTCCAACAACTTTTTCTGTTCCGTGCCGAGCGATCGGTTGGCGATCAATACCGCCTCGCTCTTCATCAATGTTTCAACTTCTTTCAATCCGTTCATAATAAGCGTACTACCCGTGCTGACAATATCAAAAATCCCGTCGGCCAGACCAATTCCGGTAGCGATTTCCACACTGCCGTTAATCGTTTCCACTTTCACGTCGATGCCTTTTTCGCTAAAATATTTTTTAAGGATAAGGGGATAGCTGGTCGCAATTTTCTTACCGCTAAAAAAATTCAAACCGATATATTCGTCTTCTTTGGGGATGGCCAACGACAGACGGCAGTTGCCAAAACCCAGTTTTTGCACTACTTCCACGTCTTTCGCTTTTTCCCACACCTCGTTTTCGCCCAGAAAACCAATATCGGCAACGCCCTGTTCCACATATTGCGGAATATCGTCGTCGCGAAGAAACAGGATTTCCATGGGGAAATTCCGCGCTTCGGCTTTCAGTTTCCGGTCGGTATTCGAAATTTTGATACCGCACTCTTTCAGTAATTCGAGCGATTTTTCGCTCAATCTGCCGCTTTTCTGAATGGCAATTTTTAATTTACTCATTATCCGATGTATTATTTGTGTCTGAATGAATCGGGTTGGCCTGACATGAAAAGAAAAACCCGCCTTACTCCATTCAGACGGGTTTTTAATATCGTGTTTACCGGTTCGCACACATCGCTATCACCTCGCCTGATTGCAAGTATGAAAATGATGATGATGTAAGCCGTTTCGTTCCATTTTTGTTTTATTTACGAATGCAAAGATACGTATTTCTTTTTAATTTGCATGTATTTGAATGAAATTTTTACGTTCTCTCCCCCCCCAAACGCAAAAAAGCCGGGCGCAATGTCCGGCTTTTTTGTATAGGGGGAGTTCACCTTGTTTCGTACACATTTATCATATAACTCGAAAAAGAATCTGTCAGGCAACGGTTTTTTCTGCCGATAGCTTTTCCGGACGCCGTTCAATTTCGAGACTCCAACGGTTGGTTTACTGTTTTCATCTCCTCTTTTCTCCGGTCATCTTTTGCTTCTATTTCTATCCCCCGATATCTTCCATTTCGGATTTGAAATTTAACGACTTCGGAAATTCAAATAGAAACTTCGCTCAGGTTTCAATTCTCAACATACTTTTGTCCGCGGGCATTTTTTCGTCAATCTTCGTTCCGATTTTCACCTCTTCCCGAACATCAAACCCGAAAAAACCTTGAAACTCCGGTCTCCGACATGCTTGATTGGTTTTGAAGCCGTTCGTAACGTCGGTTTTAAAAGCAGAAATGCGAATTGAGGAATTTGTTTCACTACCCTGCGTTTGCGGTTCGGCAAAGCATTGGGTAATAATCGCTTCCGTCCATTCTTTCTGTTTTTGAGTTATTGCCCGTTTTCGTCCTTTTTCCCTTGTCCGAAGATTTTTGTTCTCTCCGTTTGTCGGCGAAGGACCTGTCGAAAATAAATTTCCGACACGAAAAACAACTGCCGTGTTTCATTTCCCCCACGAAAGTAATTGCTCGAATACGAATTTCCTTTCTTCGGCAAGCCTTGTTTTTTTTCCGGAAACCACCCGGAAACAAAATCACCGCTTCCGCCTTTCGTCTGCAATTTGTTTAGCGGACGGGATGGGCTGTTGCGATACGATTGAACGCTGACTTTGATAGTTACCGTTCGAACTTGTTCGTTCACCGAAAACACCTCCTTTTGCTACCAAAACTGATTTGTCTCCGGCGAAGTCGAAAATTCAACCCGTATTCTTTTTCGTGCGATACTTATATACAACCATCTTCATCCGGAAAAATATCGTTTGCCGACTTTTCCCTTCCGACAACCTCCCGCCGAAAAAAATCGACCGTTGGACATGGCGTATATTTTTGTGTACAAAATTTCAATGAACTCCTTTTTTCTTTAATAAGAGATTTTCATCTTTATTGTTTGACAAAGATAAAGCGCGTATAAAAAAAATCCAAACATTTTAGCCTGTCCTTATCAACATGTTTTCAACAAGTTATGAACATTTCGAGGCAAATTGGCTCGTGTCCTTGCTTTGACGGTATTTATTCGAAGCGAATGGATTTTGCGGGAGCGATTTTTGCCACTAAAAACGACGGGCCAATCATCATCATGATTGAGACGACAAGCGTTCCGATATTCATAAGAACAATATAAAAGGGGTTTAAATCGATGGGGACAGCCGACAGATAATAGGTTGCCGGATTGAGTTTAATGACGTGTAAACAGCTCTGTATCAGACATACGGAAAGTCCGATGACATTTCCCCAAATCATTCCCTGCCCGATGAGGAAAGTCGAAAGGTAGAGAAACACTTTCCGGATGCTGAAATCGCGTGCGCCGATGGCCTTCAGTATCCCGATCATGTTGGTGCGTTCCAAAATGATGATCAGCAACCCCGAAATCATCGTAAAGCCTGACACGGCCAACATCAGGATAATGATGATCCAAACATTCATATCGAGCAGGCTGAGCCAGTTGAAAATATTGGGGTTAATGTCTTTGATGGAGCGCGTGTAGAGCGCGTTTCCCAAGCGGTCGCGATAGGCATACATTTCGAAAAACAGCGTTTGGGCGGTTGCGTCAAGATTGTCGTAATCCTTTACCAAAAGTTCAATCCCGCTCACCATATCATCGTCCCAGCCCGACAGTTTGCGCAAAACGCCGATGTCGGTCATCACATACAGTTTGTCGTAATCCTCGAAATGGGTGCTGTAAATGCCTGTGATTTCGAATTTTCGTGCGCGAACCGGATCCTGCACAAAATAGGTAATGAAGCTGTCGCCTACGTTCAACCGCAATTTATCGGCAATGGTTTTCGAGACGATGGCCTGATTTCCGCCCGCAGTGTCGTTGGGGTGAATAATGCGCCCTTCGATCAGGTTTTTTTTGAAAAAATCCCAGTCGTAATTTTCCGAAACGCCTTTCAATACCACACCCTGAAAATCCTCGTCGGTTTTGATGATGCCGGGTTTGGTAATAAACTCCTCTATGTGAGCAATATTCGGCATATCGAGCAAGGTTGCGGAGAGCGTATCGGAAAAACTGATGGGCTGGTGGTCGTATGAATTGTTATTGTCGAAATTGGTAATCTGAATGTGTGAGCCGAAGCCCACGACCTTCGCCCTCACCTCTTTTTTGAATCCCACAACAATGCACACGGCCGCAATCATCACTGCCAATCCCAGCGCGATGCCGGCAATAGCGATCCTGATGGCAGGCGACGAAACTCGTTTCTCGTTTTTTTTATCGCCTTTATAAATGCGTCGGGCAATAAAAAGTTCTGTGTTCATTCTTGCGGTTCTTTTTTTGCGGTCAATAGTTGAATTCTCTGTATTTTTCGAGCGCTTTTTCGAGAATGATCAAGGCTTTTCCCATATCGTCATTATTCAGTACGTATGCAATTCGCACTTCGTTTTTTCCCAATCCGGGGGTAACATAAAAACCCGATGCCGGCGCCATGAAAATGGTTTGTCCCTCGTAATTGAAATCCGAAAGGCACCATGCGCAAAAATCGTCGGCGTCTTCCACCGGAAGCTTTGCTAAGGTGTAGAACGCACCCATCGGCATGGGCGAATAAACGCCGGGGATTTTATTGAGCCTTTCGAGCAAGAAATTTCGCCGATTCAAATATTCGTCGTAATTGTGCTGCATATAAGCGTCTCCCGCATCGAGTGAGGCGTTTGCGGCAATTTGCCCGATCAGCGGCGGGCTCAGGCGTGCCTGACAGAATTTCATCACCGTGTCGTGCAAGGTTTTGTTTTTCGTAATCAACGCGCCGATGCGGATTCCACATTCGCTGTAGCGTTTCGAAACGGAGTCGATCAGCACCACGTTTTCTTCGATGCCTTTCAGGTGGCAAGCCGATACGTAGGGTGTGCTGGTATAAATAAATTCGCGATACACCTCATCGGAGAAAAGGAAGAGATTGTATTTTTTCACCAAAAGGCGTATGTTCTCCATTTCCTCGGCCGTGTAAACGTAGCCCGTCGGATTGTTCGGGTTGCAAATCAGAACACCTTTTGTGCGGGGATTAATCAAGGCCTCAAATTTATCGATTTCGGGCAGTTTAAACCCCGATTCCATATCGGATGGGATGGTGCGGATGACAGCCCCTGCCGATACCGCAAACGCCATGTAGTTGGCATAGGCCGGTTCGGGAACAATAATCTCATCGCCGGGATTGAGGCAAGCCATAAATGCGTAAAGGACAGCCTCCGAACCTCCGGAGGTTACGATGATTTGTTCGGGAGTGAGGTCGATGTTGTATTTCGCGTAATATTTCACCAAATTTTCGCGATAGAAACGGTATCCATCACTGGGACTGTATTCCAGCGTGCTGCGGTTGATGTTGCGGATAGCATCTAAGGCCGATTGGGGCGATGCCAAATCGGGCTGTCCTATATTAAGATGATAAACTTTTATTCCTTTGGCTTTAGCCGCATCCGACAGCGGAGCGAGTTTTCGAATGGGGGAGGCAGGCATCTGCGTTCCCCGCAGGGATATTTCGGGCATGTTGTTCGTGTAAAACTGTTGTTACCGTGCTATGTTGTTGCGAAAGTGCAAAGATAGTGAAAACGGAGAGCAAAGAACAAATTTATTTGATTTTTGCCGAGGCGCATCCTATCTTCTGCAAAGGTAATAAGAAAAGATAGAAAATGAAGTCTATTTAATTATAATTAGGATTTATCCGATGGATTTCTGCGCCATAATTCATACCTTTGTAAAAATTTTTTTTAATCAGGCCATTTCTGAAAAAACGGTAGTTTTGTGTGTGTTTTTCATTAATTATTAAGTCCTTATGCTGCAAAAAATATCTTCAAAACTTATTCTGCTTGTAATCGTTACAGTCTCGGTATGCTTCCATGCCTGCAAGGATGACCGGATAGAGCCCAAAATAATAAAAGCCAAGAAAAGAACCGCTTTGGTTTATATCGTGGCCCAAAATACGTTGAATAATTTTGTTTCCCTCGATTTGGATGAAATGGAAGAGGGTTTTGCTGACGTAACGACTCCCGAAGATTATAACTTTTTGATTTACGTGGACGATTACAATACGCCGCGTCTGCTGAAGTTTGAAAAGGGAGACGACAATCAAGTCGTTATCGACACCGTCAAGACCTATCCGTCTCAAAACTCCCTGGATATCTCGGTGATGTCAAGCGTGATGAACGAGATTTTTTCTGCTTACGAAGCCGAAAGTTACGGCTTGGTTTTGTGGTCGCACGCAAACGGATGGTTGCCGGGCAGTGTCCAGCCGAACACCGGCGTTTCTTTGCGTTCGTTTGGCGATGATAGCGGTTTCTACATGGATCTGTTGGATTTGAAAACCGCCTTGCTGTCGTGTCCCAAATTCGAATTTATTTTGTTCGACGCCTGCAACATGCAAAGCATCGAAATGGCTTACGAACTGCGCGATGCGACCAATTATTTCATCGGCTCTCCGGGCGAAATACCCGGATACGGCGCACCTTACGAACGGGTGGTTCCGGCCATGCTCTCACAGTCTGACCCCGCAAGCGAAATCGCACAGCAATATTTCGATTACTACAATGCGTTATACGACTATCCGTCGAGAACGACGGTTTATCCTTACGGCGTGGCCATTTCCGTAGTAGATACGCGAAACCTGAACGAACTTGCAACAGCCACCAAAAGCATCATCCAACAATACGTGCAGGACAAAATCCTTACGTCGGATTTCGTGAGTTACGACGATTATTACCGCAATTACTATTACGATTTGGGCGAACTCGTCAAATCAATAACCGGCGGCAACAACAGCTATGCGGCATGGAAAACGGTTTATGACCGGGTTGTTATCAAATTTCTGACAACAAGCCACATCCTTACAACGTATAAAAGCTCTTACGGTATCATGGTGCCGATGCAAAACGCAACGGGGCTCGCGACATTTATCCCCATCTCCAAAAACGAAAATTTTCTTGACGGTTCTTACTGGAAAAATCAGTCGCAAGCCTATCTCGAAACCGAAACGGCAAGGCTCGATTCTTATTATCAAAAATTCGAATGGTATGCTGCCGGAGGCTGGTCGAGTGTGAATTAATGTCTTTTTAAACGCCTTGTTCCGTCCCGTTTGCAGATTTATTTTCCGATTGTCGAAAAAAAAATCGCAAATTTCACGGCTACTCGTCGGAAATTTCCTATATTTGCTCAATTAAACGAAAAGATCATTTATTACAACAGAATCATTAAATCATAAACGTTATAACGCTATGAAATTTGTAGTATCGAGTGCCGCGTTGCTAAACCATTTGCAAGCAATCAGCAGAGTCATTAATTCGAAAAATGCGCTGCCCATTTTAGACTGTTTTTTATTGAACTTGAAAGAAAACACCCTGTCGTTGACAGCCGCCGACAATGAAACGCGGTTGGAAACATCCGTCGATGTCAGTACTGCCGAGGGCGAGGGTATGCTGGCCGTGAACGCCAAAAATTTGCTCGACCCCCTGCGCGAGCTGCCCGACCAGCCTCTGACTTTCGAAATCAACGACGAAACGCTTGAAGTGTATATTTATTACCACAACGGGAAATATAATTTTGTAGGCCTTAAAGGCGACGAGTATCCGCAACCGAAAGAATTGAAACAGGATTCTTCGATGACGCTGACGCTGAGCGCCGGCATCCTGCTCGACGGCATCAACCGCACGGTTTTCGCCACCGCCGACGATGAACTTCGTCCCGTGATGAACGGTATCTATTTCGATATCACGGCCGACGACGTTACCTTTGTGGCATCCGACGGGCATAAATTGGTTCGCGTAACCAACAAAAGCGTGAAGAGCGAAGGTCGCTCGTCTTTCATCCTGCCCAAAAAACCGGCAAACCTGCTCAAATCGCTCTTGCCGAAGGAAAGCGGAGAAGTGGAAATTAAATTCGACGAAAACAACGCCTACATACAGATGTCTAATTACATGATGATCTGCCGTTTTGTGGAGGGGCGTTATCCCAATTACAATTCCGTAATCCCCAAAGACAATCCCAACACTGTGGCTCTCGACCGTGTAGCATTCTTGGCCGCGTTGAAACGTGTCGCCGTATTTTCGAATCCCGCAAGCAGTTTGATAAAACTGCAACTGTCGGACGATAAAATAGTGGTTTCGGCGCAGGATATCGATTTCTTGACGGCTGCGGAAGAAACCATGCCTTGCCAATATGGAGGAAAAACCATGAGCATCGGCTTCAAAGCGGTTTTCCTTATCGATATTCTCAATAACATCCCGTCGAGCGATGTCCGCTTGGAACTTTCCGATCCTTCACGCGCGGGCATTATCCTTCCTGTTGAGAACGAGGAAAATGAAGACATGCTTACTTTGCTCATGCCGATGATGCTGAACGACTAAAGTTCCGCCCTTACGCATACAATTTTTTAAACGGACAAAATGGAGTTGAACTTAAAAAATCCCTTGGTCTTTTTCGATTTAGAAACCACGGGCATCAATATAACGCAAGATCGTGTTGTGGAAATATCTTTCCTCAAGATATACCCCGGTGGAAAAGAGGATGATATCAAAACACGGCGCATCAATCCCGGCATACCTATCCCCAAAGAGGCCACTGCCATTCACGGAATCACCGACGATGACGTGAAAGACTGCCCTACATTCAAACAGATCGCCAAATCGCTTGCCGACCAGTTAGAGGGTTGCGACTTGGCCGGATTCAACTCCAGCCGCTTCGATGTGCCGATGTTAGCCGAAGAATTTCTTCGCGCAGGTGTTGATTTCGATATGAGAAAACGGAAATTCGTTGATGTGCAGATTATCTTTCACAAAAAAGAACAACGGACGCTCGAAGCTGCCTATAAATTTTACTGCAACAAAACGTTAGAAAATGCACACTCGGCCGACGCCGATACCAAAGCCACCTACGAAGTATTGAAATCGCAACTCGACCGCTATCCCGACTTGGTGAACGACGTGGAGACCTTGTCTAAAGATTTTTCGAGCTTCAATAACAATGTCGATTTCGCGGGGCGCGTGGTGCTCAACGACAAAGGCGTGGAGATCTTTAATTTCGGGAAACACAAGGGTAAACCGGTGGCTGAAGTTTTCAAAAACGAGCCGAGTTATTACGCATGGATGATGGATGGCGATTTTCCGCTCAACACCAAGCAAGCGCTGACGAAAATACGCCTCCGCGAAATGAACAAATAGGAGGGAAAACTTTTCCATGAAGTATTTCGGTTGGTTGGCGGCTGTCGGTTTATCGGTCGTATTTTTCGGATGCAGTAAAGGGAAAGCCGAAGCGAGCGATCTCAATAAAACCCATAAGCCGGTGAAGGAACGTAAAGCCCGCTTCACCGGAAATTATGAAAAGGAATTTAACGATTTGCAGGAATTGCAGATTGTTGCGGCCGTCAATAACGGCGTGGAACCGCTTGAAACGCGCGACGATACGGTTAAGTTGGCCAAAAAATTAGTCCGCTTGCCCAACGAGTTGGAATTGTATAAAATGTACGAGTTAAAACACTCCATCCCGTTTCTCGTGCCGTCGGCAGCGCAATTGCTGGTGGACATCTCAAAAAATTTCCGCGATTCGCTTTACAGCAAAGACTTGCCGCTCTATCGGATTTTTGTTACCAGCGTAACCCGTACGAACGACGACATGAAACGTTTGCAAAAACGGAATATAAATGCGAGCGACAACTCCACGCACCGCTACGGCACCACATTCGATATTTCGTGGAAACAGTTCGATTCCATTGACAACGATTCGTTGCGGCAACTCTCCCCCGCCCGACTGAAATTGGTGCTTGCGCAAGTCCTCTTCGATTTGAAGCAACAGCAACGTTGCTATGTGAAACACGAGCGCAAACAGGCCTGTTTTCACATTACGGTGAGGTGAAATACACCGCAAGGATTAAAACAATAACAGATTGACCGATGAGCCGCTTCTTCATTACGCTTGCCTATAACGGGAAAAATTACGTCGGCTGGCAAAACCAGCCGAACGGAATCAGCGTGCAGCAAACGATAGAAGAAGCGTTGTCCACGCTTTTGAGGCAACCGCTATCCATTGTCGGAGCGGGGCGCACCGATGCCGGAGTACACGCGCAAAAGATGGTCGCCCATTTCGATTGGGACGGCCAAGCCTTCAACATTCCCGAATTGGTACGCCGGTTGAACGGTTTTTTGCCAAACGATATTGCCGTATATCGCATCCGTCCCGTGATTCCCGATGCGCACGCCCGGTTTTCGGCCTTGTCGCGTACCTACAAATACAGCCTGACTACTCAAAAAGATCCTTTTGGGCACGAATTGAAGCTCCGCGTGTTTTTTACGCCCGATATCGAAACGATGAACAAACTCTGCACCGTATTGATGGAATACAGCGATTTCACAAGCTTCAGCAAGTTGCATACCGATGTAAAAACGAACATCTGCCGCATCGACGAAGCCTATTGGACGCAGGACGGCACGGATTACGTGTTCACCATCAAAGCCGACCGTTTCCTTCGTAACATGGTTCGCGCCATTGTGGGCACGCTAATCGAGGCCGGCAGAGGGCGCTTAGATGAAGCGGGCTTCCGAAAAATAATCGAAGGGAAAAATCGAATCCTTGCCGGACATTCCGCTCCGGGACAGGCTTTGTTTCTTTGCGATATAAGCTATCCATCCGACATTTTTCTCCCGGAAATATAAATTTCACTTGTTTTTCTATAAAAAAACGGCGAATTGAAGTCAATCCACCGCTTTCAAACAAATAATATTGAGAACTATTAATCGTTCATTGAGATCAGAAATTCTTCGTTGTCGGTTGTTCGGCGCAGGCGGGTTAGTAAAAACTCCATGGCCTCTACTGAATTCATATCCGAAAGGAAATTGCGCAATACCCACATGCGGTTGAGCGTGTCTTCCGACAACAACAAATCGTCGCGGCGCGTGCTCGACGCGATGATGTCCACAGCAGGGAAAATGCGCTTGTTGGACAGTTTGCGATCCAATTGCAGCTCCATGTTTCCCGTACCTTTGAATTCTTCAAAGATCACATCGTCCATCTTAGAACCTGTTTCCGTCAGAGCCGTAGCGATGATGGTGAGCGAGCCTCCGTTTTCGATATTGCGTGCAGCGCCGAAAAAGCGTTTGGGTTTGTGCAGCGCATTGGCGTCCACACCTCCCGAAAGCACTTTTCCCGATGCCGGTTGCACGGTATTATAGGCGCGGGCAAGGCGTGTGATGGAGTCCAGCAGAATAACCACATCGTGCCCACATTCCACCAAGCGTTTTGCTTTGCTGAGCACGATTTCGGCGATTTTCACGTGGCGGTCGGCCGGCTCGTCGAAGGTGGATGCGATGACTTCGGCGTTCACGCTGCGTTCCATATCGGTTACTTCTTCGGGACGCTCATCGATGAGCAGGATAATCATATATACTTCGGGGTGATTGTCGGCGATGGCATTGGCAATGTCTTTCAGGAGCATCGTTTTACCGGTTTTCGGCTGAGCCACAATCAGTCCGCGTTGTCCCTTTCCTATAGGGGAGAACATATCCACCACGCGGCAAGACAGGTTGTTGTTGTGTCCTTTTGTGAGGTTGAACTTCTCGTCCGGGAAAAGCGGTTTCAGATGGTCGAAGGGGACACGGTCGCGCACATCATCGGGTTTACGGCCGTTTATCTTATCTACTTTTACCAACGGGAAAAATTTTTCGCCCTCTTTCGGCGGACGCAAAGGACCTTCCACAATATCGCCCGTCTTCAATCCAAACAAACGGATTTGCGATTGGGAAACGTAAATATCGTCGGGTGAAGACATATAGTTGTAATCGGACGAACGTAAGAAACCGTAACCGTCCTGCATGATTTCCAACACGCCCGAAGTATTCAGTATGCCGTCGAAATCGTATCCGGGATCTTTTTCTTTCTGGGATTGATGTTGCGGCTGCGGTTGCTGTTCCTGCTGGTTCTGAGTGTTTGGATGATTCTGTTGATTCTGTTGATTCTTATTTTTATTGGCTTGCTGTTGACTTTGCCGGGGCTGTGTGGGCGGCTGTACCGGAGCAATAAGGTCTTCCAGCATGGGACGGCTTTTTGCCGGCTGCACTGTTGTTTCTGCGGCAGTCGCCTCATTTTCGGGTTCGGTTTCTGCAATAACGGGCGGGAGTGTAACCGCCGACGGCAATTCTTGACTTTTGCCGTGATCGCGATGTTTAGAAGAACGAAAAACCAATTGAATGGCTTTTTTTGCGATTGTCTTTTCAGCCAAAGGTTCTTCTTTCTCGACGGGTTTCTCGAAAGATGTATTGTTTGCTGACATTCGCGGTTCAGTTTTGGTGGGAATATTTTTTTGAATGTTTTTTTGTTCGATATTGCGGTTTTCCGATTTGGGTAAAACAGGAGCGGTTGCCTCAATTGGTTTGTTTTGCGGCTTTGCTTCGGGTTTTTTCTCCGTTTTTTCGAATGGTTGTTTCTCTACTTCCGGTTGTTGAACAACGGCGGTTGGCAGAACGTTCTTTCTCGGACGACCCGGTCTGTTTTTATACTGTCGGTTCGGATTGTTTGCCGCTGTCTTTTCGTCGTTTTCTAATCGGGGCGAAGGACTCTTTTTTATCCCGGCAAGCGCTTGCTCGTCGAGTATTTTATAAATAAGTTCTTCTTTTTTGTATGCGTCGGGACGTCTGATACCTAATTCTTTGGCAAGCGTGCGCAATTCGGTTGTAAGCTTCTCGTTCAGCTCAATGATGTTATAAGCCATGTGAAATTATCGATTTTCCGTTATGGTTCAAAATAAAAATATTATTGTATAGAAATTATGTCGTTATGTGCTTTACGGAAAGGAACGCAGATTTTCTCCTCTCATTAACAGAACGTAACAATATAGTTTAATGAATTTTTTATTGAAAGATGACTGCTTTCGCGCATCATACTATATCGAAGATATGCTGCAAAGGTACGACTATTTTTGAAATTGCAAACAATTTATGCGTTTTTTTATTGCGTTTCCGATAAATTTTAGAAAAAAAACGCCGTTTATCGGGGTATTTGCCCGTTCAATATGTTTTCGTTACCGGCACGGCGTTCAATTTCGTTTTTATATAAAACAATTCTTCTTATGTCGAATGACCCCGGCGTTGCCGATTGGGAAAATAAATCGTAAGCTGCCGACACCCACTCTTTTGCCTGCGTCATATCTCCCTGCATTTCGTAGGCAAGAGCTATATTGTTGGCCGCTTTGGCCTTGTTGAGTTTGTTTTTTTGGCCGTTATAAAATTGAGTCCATTTGTCGATGGCATTGGTCCAATCGGCCCTTTCGGCATAGACCATCCCGTCTTGCATCCATTTGTTTTGCAGCGTGTAAAGCCATCGGTTTTGCGTCTCCCAATGCGGCGACAAAGAGTTGCTTGCTTTTTCGGCGGCACGGACGGCAAGTTCTTTCATAGCCTCTTTTTCCGAAGGCAAAATGTCTTCGTCGAATATAAAATTGTATGATGTGCCTGCATTCTCCAAGTCGTATCCCGCCCATTTTACGCTATCTGTATATTGAATAACCGGTATTTCTCCCTCCATCGACGGTTGATAAACGCGAAGGATGGCCTGTACCTTGCCCACAATATCCGCAAAAATAGCGCCCTCCTGTCTGAAATGCTGCTTTCTTACGGTTGTAAAAAGAAGTTGGTCGAGCGAAATAATGGCATCAGCTCCGGCTTCGTTTCGCAAGCGGTTCATTTCGTCCGGCATAATGGGAACCTGTTCCAAGAAAAGACTGTCATTCCGCAAAGGATGTTTATAATACAATACGTCGTCGAAAAATTCTTCTTCATCAAGAAACTGGGACAGCGCTTCCGTGAAATAAACGGCCAAGCTGTCGGCAGAAGCCGAAACATCTTCAAACTCGCTTTTCCCCAGCCGTTTTAAGGCATGGCCGATATGATCGGGCTGCGGCGTCGTATTATTAACGATCAGTACAGAACGGATGTTATTGGGAAGCGTTACCTTTGCCGGTTCCTGAGTTTCAATGGTCAAATATTTTATTCCCCCGCAAGCGTTGAGCACAACGCTCAAAAAGAGAAGGGCGAGAATGTAGTATAGGGTCTTTTTCATAAGATACAGTATTTAAAAGCATTAGACAAATACAAAATTGATAATTGCTCATCCGATGAAAACGGTTCATATCTCCGGCAAATTTAAGGAATTATACCGAATTGCGGTAATTTTTTCTTTAAATCTTTCGTTTCGTTTTTTTTGTTGGCGCTTTTTTCGTTTTTATAAGACGGTAAATCCGTAAAAAATTATACCTTCGCATTCATAAAACGCACTCCGATGAAAATTTTTTCCGCCGCACAAATCAGGGAAATCGATGCCAAGACCATCGAATACGAACCCGTTTCATCCATCGATTTGATGGAGCGTGCAGCCCAATCGTTTACCGACTGGTTTTTGGAAAATCATGTCCCGACCGAATGGTCTGTAACCCTTGTTTGCGGGACGGGTAATAACGGCGGCGACGGTTTGGCGGTCGGCCGATTGCTGCACGGCAAAAACTATAAAGTTTGCGTTTATTTGATGCCGGGAGATACCTTATCGGCCGATTGTGCCGAAAACCTGCGACGGGCAAGAGCGTCGGGGGTGGATGTGCGGACGATTGCCGCAGCGGACAACATCCCTTTGTCGGATACGAGCGTTATCGTCGATGCTATTTTCGGTTCGGGCTTGAATCGCGAGTTGTCGGGACTTCCGGCTGAAGTTGTCCGCCGGATAAACGGGAGCGGAAAGACGGTTGTCAGCATCGATGTTCCCAGTGGTTTATTCCTCGACCGGAAAACTTCACTTGCCATACAAGCGACCGATACGGTTACGTTTCAAATTCCGAAATTGGCCTTATATCTTCCCGTCAATCATCGTTTTGTCGGAAACGTGCATATCGTCAATATCGGTCTAAACGAAAAAGCTCTTTCGGAAGCGGAAACCCGTCTGTTTTTTACGGAGAAAGCGGATGTGCGCCCGCTGCTGAAACCCCTGTCGAAATTCGCGCACAAAGGCGCTCAGGGGCACGCGCTTATCATCGGCGGCAGTTTTGGGAAAATCGGTTCGGTTTGCTTGGCCTCGCGAGCGGCTCTAAAAGCGGGTTGCGGCTTGGTTACGGCTTTTCTGCCCGGATGCGGCGTTCCGATCATCCAATCCCATTTCCCCGAAGCGATGGCCGTTTCAGACCGAAACGAAAATCACATTTCGGACATCCTTTTCGAGGTTAAACCCCATGCCATTGCCATAGGCATGGGGATGGGCACGGATGAAGATTCGCAGGAAGCCTTCCGCCGATTTTTATCGACCAACCGTGTCCCGCTTGTTATTGATGCAGACGGGCTGAACATCCTGTCGAAAAACAAAGACTGGCTCGATATGTTAGGCCCCAAAACAATCCTCACGCCACATCCGAAAGAATTATCGCGGCTTCTCGGCGAATGGACAGACGATTTCGACAAGATCGATCGGGTGCGGAAATTTGCACGGAAATACAATGTCGTGCTCGTCGTGAAAGGAGCCTACTCTTTGGTGCTCGATGCCGAAAACCTGTTTGTAAACAGTTCAGGAACGCCGGCATTGGCGACAGCCGGAAGCGGAGACGTACTGTCGGGCATTATCGCCGGATTGATGGCACAAGGTTATGAGCCGATTGACGCGGCAAGAATCGGCGTCTATCTGCATGGTCTAACGGCCGACATCAGCTCAAAAAAAATACATCCGCGCAGTTTCGTCGCAACAGATATCATTGAACATATCGGAAAAGCTTATTTCGAGATAGAAAAATAGGGTTATCGCCAATCAGCTTTCTATTTTTTCAAAAAAAATTCGTGTCAGGTTTGGATATTATCCGAAAAATAAGTACTTTTGCCCCTCATTTCGCTAATAGGCTCAACAAGAAGCCGTGTTTTTCGGCTCGCCTCAGGCATGTAACGTAAAAGTTATTTTTTATATGTACGTCATTGTAGATATTCAAGGTCAGCAATTTAAAGTAGAACCTGACCAAAAATTGTTTGTCCACAGAATCAACGCCGACCAGGGCAGCACTGTGGAATACGAAAAAGTGATGCTCGTCGATAACGACGGTGCGGTTACTGTTGGAGCTCCCACCATCGATGGGGCAAAAGTGGTTTTGGAGATTCTTTCGCATGTGAAAGGCGATAAAGTTCTCGTTTTCAAAAAGAAGAATCGAAAAGGTTACCGCAAATTGAACGGTCATCGTCAACAATTCTCGGAAGTGAGAGTAAAAGAAATTATTGCTTAATCAGTTAAAATCAGAAGAAAATGGCACATAAGAAAGGTGTAGGTAGTTCGAAGAACGGTCGCGAATCGGAAAGTAAACGATTGGGCGTTAAGATATTTGGCGGCGAAGCAGCCAAAGCGGGAAATATCCTCGTGCGTCAGCGCGGAACGGCTCATCATCCCGGAGAAAATGTAGGTATCGGCAAAGACCATACCTTGTTTGCATTGATTGACGGCGTGGTTGTTTTCCGCAAGAAGAAAAACAACCGTTCATTCGTTTCGGTGCTTCCCCAAGCAACAACGGCAGAGGCGTAAGTTTTCGCTGCTCGGTTTGGGTAGTCTTGAACCATAAAATATTTTTTAGTTAATAGAAACAACCTGCTTTCTCGTAAAGTCAGGTTGTTTTGTTTTATCCGACCCTCCCACTCTTCCCGCAAAGGGAGAAAAAGGCGGTTGATTCGAAAACATAAAGTTGTAAATACCCTAAATTCATGCGATTAACACCTGAACAAAAGGATTTTGTCTTGAAACACGAGCGCGAAAACATCCGCGACTTGGCACTGCGTTTTTCGCGGGAAGACATGCCGTTTTTATTGTCGCAAATAGCAGGCAGGCAGATTGCCGCCGAGAAAATTTTTTCGTGGCACGAAAAAGAAGCGATCGTTTATCCGCCGCATCTATCGATAGAACAGGCTTCATCCGAAATTGCAGCGCGATACAAAGCTTCGCTCGTGCCGCAAGGTATGAGCGTTTTTGCCGATCTAACGGGCGGGATGGGCGTGGACTTCTCATTTTTCGCCCCAAAATTCCGGAAATCGGTTTACGTAGAACAAAATGCAGAGCTGTGTGAAATTGCGGAGACGAATTTTAGTCTTTTGGGCTTGCAAAACGCCGAGGTTTGCTGTTCCGACAGCAAAAATTTTTTGGAAAAAACCGATCGCATCGATTTTATTTATCTTGACCCTTCGCGGCGCAACAACGCCGGACGGAAAGTGTTTCGCATGGAAGATTGCAGTCCCGATTTGTTGGCGATAAAAACGCTGTTGCTCGAAAAATCGGAAACGATAATGGTGAAATATTCGCCAATGCTCGATATTTCGCAAGCTCTGAAAAGCTTGGGCAAAGTATCCGAGGTACACATTGTTTCGGTGGATAACGAGTGTAAGGAATTGTTGTTTGTTCTGTCGAAAAACGCGAAGGATGAACCTCGGTTGGCGGCTGTGAACCTGAAAAAATCGGGCGCTATAGAATTTTTTTCGTTTACGTTTCCCGACGAACAGCAGACCGCCGTTCCGCTCGCCGATACCGTCGGACGCTACCTTTACGAGCCCAACGCCTCTATCTTGAAAGCAGGCGCGTTTAAATCGGTCGCGAAGCGATACGATGTCGTCAAACTGCATGCCAACAGCCATCTCTACACTTCCGGCGAGATCGTGTCCGATTTTCCGGGACGGATTTTCGAAATCGTGGGACATTGCACACCCAACAAACGCGAATCGAAACCCATTCTTGCCGACCTGAAAAAAGCGAATATCGCTGTCCGCAATTTCCCGATGTCGGTTGCCGAAATCCGCAAGAAAACCGGCCTGAAAGAAGGCGGCGATATCTACCTGTTTGCCACCACGCTCGCCGACGAACGAAAGGTATGGCTGAAATGCCGTAAAATATAAAACAGAAAGAGCGAACATCTTACTATATGCCCGCCCTTTCTCCTACTATTTACTATTTACTATTTGCTCTCAGTTCTCAACAGGAGATAATTTTTTAACCGCCTTTCCGGTTTTTTTCTCGAACGAGATACCGTAATTCCCGGAGAAAGAGAGCCCTTGATTCTTCTTTGGCTCCGCGCTCCTTACCGGAGGATTGGCAAATTCTTTCATAATACCGACCTGTACATTATCGATCCCGTTATAATCGGGGAATGTGCCGATCGAATGGAAGGCTATCTTCACCTCTTTGCCGGCATAAGCCGATAAATTGATGACAATAGACTCCCAGATGGGATCTAAATAGTCATAGACATTACCTTCGTCGTATCGGCCTCTGTTGTGTTCGGCAGAGTCAAACAATTCCGTCCACGTAGCGCCGTTATTGTCCGAGATTTTCACTTTCAGTGTAAAAAGCTCGTCTTCGAAATGCAGATCTCCATCGTAATACATCCAGATAGGCGCGTGAGCTTCATCGAAGGAGAGTTGATTATTCTCCTTCACCGTAAAGGATGGCGATATAAGCCATTGATCTTGCGGCATCATACCGGCTGCTGAATAGTCGAACCCGATGAGCGCTAAATAACTCCCGGAAGTAGGATAGGCATCACCGTACCAACCCGGCACCACATCCGAAATTTCCCAGGTAACTCCACTTTCGTCGTCTTTCTGTATCGTCCAATTGCTGAGAGAGAGGTCGCCGTTGTAGGTCTCCCAACTCTCCTGAAACGACGGAACGATGGATCCGCCCGCTTGCGTAACGGGAATCCGGATATCGTCGAAGCCGGGATAAGAAACCGTTACCAAGGCGACTCGCCCCATCATATAGACGTTTTTTTGAACTGTGAGGTTTATCACGGCTCCGTTGGCGCTTGCCGCGCACCATTCGCCGCCGGTAACAACGCTGACGGTAGAAGGGCTATCCGACAGTTCAATCACGCCGGTCCCTCCCGGCGCGGCATAATTGGTTTCCGCTTTCAATACGGTCGGAGCGACTTTTTCCGCTTCATCTTTACTGCATCCGAAGCTAACGGCTAAGGCAAATGCCGCTGTCAATACAATTCCTATTTTTGTTTTCATACCTTCTTCCTTTTTATTGTTTTGTCAATACCATATTCATATAACAATGGTCGGTATTCCAGAAATAATATGCACCGGACGTGTTGGTCAAAATCACTAACAGACCCACAGCAGCCGATATCGAACCGTCGGGCACAAACCTGACAATCAGGTTACTGCCGCTCAAATCGTTTACACCAAGCATGTCACCTGCCGATGTCGTTACATAAAGAGAGCCGCCTCCCGGCCATGGATACAAGTGGGCGGAGGGGTAAACACTCAAATAATACGAAGGCAACTGCGAAGTCAACTCTTGCGGCGGGAAAACGAGCGTACCCGTAGCACGTTTGTAGGTAATGGAATAAGAGAAGGATGTGCTTAATCCTTTCAGCAAGTAAGAACTTCCTTCCACGCCTTTTTCCAAGGTTACCGTCTTGCTCGCATTGGCCGAATAGTTGGTATAGTTCATCGTATAGGTACCCAAGAAATCATCGTAGGTTTTATAGGTCGGAGATACATCCGTCTTGATTACGATATTGCTTGCGTCGCCCGTTCCGGTGTAGGTATGGGCATTGGTATCCCACAGGAAACCCGATACCGTGGTACCGTTAATATCAACCGGTTCGTAGAGCGTGATTCCATCGGGAGTATATCCGGCAAACAAGACGAGCTCGGTACTGTCGCCCTTCTCCGTTGCGTACTTCAACTTGTAAGCGTCATAGGTTCCGGCATAGGTTCCGCTACCAATTTTCTGGTTGTCCTTGTACAGTTCCAGTACCGAATAGATGATGGCGTCATCTTCAATGGCCAATATCGAATTAAGGTAATCTTTCTTGCTCGACGAAGAGCTAAACGGCCTCATCACGGCAATATTGCCGTAGCGTTTTCCTTTCAAGATCACTTCTTCGGCCGATATTTTGGTTACGACAAATTCGTAATCGCCTCCGTAACCGTAAATATTGGAGGATCCCCATGGTTCGGAAAGGTAGTGAAACACTTCGTTGTAGGTGTCGAAGGTAAGTATGGGCCCCTGTTCTCCAATAAGACGGTAGAGCGAACGATAAGTGCTGTCGGGCGCTAATTCGGAAGTAACGCCTACCCAGCCGTCGTCGCCAAACTCAAAAATATAATTGACACCCCCTACTTTTTCGGTAGATTCGCCGGCATAGTATTGCACCAACCATCCCTTGGGGGCGGCCGTCAATATGTCGGTGGACTCTTTCAGCGCGGCGGAAAGCCGATTGGCGGAAGAATCGTCAAACAAACTTGCTTCTTCCCGTGTACACGAAGAGAAGGGTAAGGCTGCCAGCAAAAAGGCAAACAGTATGTATAATAACTTTTTCATACGTCAATTCATTAATTTAAATGTTCTAAATCCAATAATATCATTTCTTGCGAACGGCGTTGGATAATATCCCGCAACGCGACTACATCGATACCCCATGTTTTACTGAGGTATTTCTGCATAATATCATACTTTTGTTCGATGATCGGCCGACCGGTTGTGCCGGCGTCTGCCAACAGAGCTTCCCAAGAGGCAGGCGTGCTGGTCAGGAACACGGCGTAGGTTTCTACGAAATCTTCATCGGGAGCGTTCATGGCGTAAGGCGACACAAAACCCGCCTTATGAGCGGTCGAACTGCTGATGAGATACCAGTCGCCCGAAACATAGCTCGCCTCCGAGATCAGCTGGAAGTTGGGGTCGTAGCGTACCGTCTGGTGCAAAATGTGGCAAAACTCGTGGTGCATCGTCTTGAAGTAATAGTAGTTGAGGAAGTCCATGCTCACATTGTCGGGATCTAAATTATTGACCATATACAGGGTAACCTTCATACCGCCTTCCGCAGTACCCAGAATCACCGTGCCTTCGGAGTTGTAGGCGCCCGATCCCACCAAGTGAATCATACGCGGTGCATAGTTGCGCAGGAAATCGATGCCCCGAATCTCGTCGTAAGCTTCAAACCAGAGGTATTTAACCAATTTCGCCATAGCAATAGACTTGCTGTACTCAGCGGGCGCCAAGGTGTGCGACTGCGATGACTCGATATCTTCCAAGCGGTATTTAAACTCCACATTGTAAGGATATACATAATTGGTTATCAGCCATTTATCAAAATCGTTCCGAAGAGGCGCTTCCGTATCGAAAATGCTGTTTTCATCTAATGCAGGCTCGTTATCGCAGGAAGAAAAGAATAAACCTGTCGCGATACATAAAGCAAATATTATTTTTTTCATACTTTCGAGTATTTAAGTTTCATTATTTATATTCCTTATCTCGGGTTTGCAGGCAATCCGGCAGCAATAGCGGCATTTGGCAACTGCAAGGTGCGGCGCGGGTCGTCTTTCTTCAACACATCAGTTTCGACATATTGATTGTTTCCTACCTGACGGCGGGAGATTTCTATCCCGTAGCGGCGAACATCGAACCAGCGCAAGCCGTCGTGGATGGTAACCATCCGGCGCAAATGCAAGAGGGCGTGGAGCAGATTCTCCTGGTCGCTTCCGGCCGCAATGGAGAAATCGGGGTTCAAAGCCTTCTTGGGAGTGGGCTTAACGGATGTGTAATAATCCAAATCGTTGTAGTATTGGATGATTGCGGCCTTGGTAACGGAGCCTGCGGTCGTAAAGCCCTTCATAAACATGTTCATATCATCGACCGCCTTATCAAATTCGTTGGTCAGGATATAGGCTTCAGCGCGGCACATCAACAGTTCGTCGGTCGTAAACACCGGCTGCACCGTCCAAGGCTCGCCGATACCGGCTACCGGATCGCTGTATTCGAAATAATAGCCGTACTTGCGGATGATAATCTTATTAACCGAAGAATTCCACCACACGCCGTAACGCAGGATGCTCAGCATGGAACCCCAAGGGGTGGAGGAACGCATTGTTTCGGTTGACGCCAACTGCTGGCTGTGCACGTATTTCGTACCATAAATAAAAATACTGTGTAACACCGGCCACAGCGAATTTGCCATAACATTCAGCAGCGTAGCATTGTTATCGGCGGCGCAAAACCAGTCCGGACGAATCATTCCGTTCTGCGACAGCGTAGCGCCTTCCGCCCAGTTGCGCAGTCGGGAAGCGGCGGCGGATCCTTCGCCCAATACCTCGTTGGCATACTCAATCACCTTGTCGTATTTGCGGTAATAGAGGTAAAAACGGGCGGCAAAAGCATAAGCCGCATCGTGCGTAAAATGATACTTGGGCGCATAGGGATAGGCATTGTCATCAACGAAGGGCAGGGCTTCCTCGATGTCTTTTTCGATCTGCTCATACACCTTGGCAACGGTGCTGCGGTCGTATTGCTTGGCGACTTCAGTTTGCGGTTCTAACGGATAGGGCACTCCCGGATCGCTTTCGCTGCTCGCGCCATAGGGTTTGGAAAAGAGATTGACCAATATAAACTCTGCATAAGCGCGGCACAGCAGGGCTTCCGCCTTTTGCGCGTTGGCGCTTGCCGGATCATCGAGCTCTTCGATAGCTTCGAGCGCCGCATTGGCGGCTGCCGTCCCGTTATAGAACAATTCCCATACCCATTGCGGGCTGTCGTAGTCGATGGGGGTGATGTCGCCCCATTCATAGGCCTGTTTTTGCAGGACTTCGTACTCCCAGCCCACGCCGGTGCTCTCGTCGGTATTGTCCGACATCATTTCGGTCAGGTAGGCATAGCAGGCCTGCGGATAGGCCGAAGTCAACAACTGACGCACTTTTTCTTTCGAATCTATCGTTGTCCGGTTATCGGGAGCCTCGTCCAAAAAATCATTGCAAGACGAGAAGCATCCTGCCAAAAGTAGTGCGGAGAATATTATATGTATTTTTTTCATATTCATTTTTTATTTTAAAATTAGATTCCCACTCTTAGTGTTAATGTGTATTGTTTGGGCACAGGCGCCGAAACGCCGCCGGAACGGAAGAATTCGGGATCCTGACCGTTCAACTTAGCGTCGGAATAAATCAGGAACAAGTTGGTAGCCTGCAACTTAATGGATGCATCGGAAACAACTTTGCCCAGCCAGCTTTTCGGAATATCGTACGAAAGGGATATTTCCTTCATACGGACAAATCCGCCATCGGCGATACGCGCGGTCGAATAGTTATAGGCATTGTACAAATAGCTGTAATAACTGCTCGATGATTCCTGCCTTTTGGAAAGGATGACCGGAATGTTGGTAATGGCTTCATCGCCGGGAAGCGTCCAACGGTTGGCAAACTCTTTTGGCATGGCCGTGAGGTCGGAATACTGAGTTTTGAATACCGGGTCGAGGCGAACCTTATTTCCGAAGGAATAGGTTACAAATACGTTCAATTTAAAGTTTCTGTAAGTGAAGATATTGCCCACACTACCGGCAATCGTCGGTTCTGCCGGACCTTCGTACTGCACGATTTTCAATACATCTTCCGTTTGCTGGAAATCGATTTCATCGGGAGCAATGTTGTTTCCTTCGGCATCAACAAGTGTCGGTATCCCGTCGCTGCTCAGGCCGTTGAACCGGAAGGAGAACAGGCCGCGGTTGGGATAACCCTCCATGGCAAATCCGTTGCCCGATACCAAATCGATAATCCGGGTATTGGCTTCCAGCTCGGTGATCTCGTTTTTGTTTTTCGAGAAAATCAGGCTGGTGTTCCAATTGAACTGCGGCGTTTTGATGTTTTTGGTGAAAATAGAAAGCTCGATGCCGCTCGACTTCATGGTGGCGATATTGGCCATTTTGTAAACGCCGTTGTCGGCCATACTGCTCAAATCGCCCAAGCCGCCGCCGACACCTTGCGTATTAACGATACCAATCAGGTCGAAGTTGTTGCGGGTGTACCAGTCGGCTACCACATTGATGCGGTTGTCCGCAAAGCCCATATCGATACCGATATTGAACTCGTGTTTCTTTTCGTAGGTCAATTCGCTGTTTTCCACATCTTCGATATACAAGCCGCTTTCCTTAACGTCGGCGTAGGGACGGTAGGGTTTGTAACTCCGATAGATGGGCGCTGAGTTGGTTACGTTGCCCGGAGGGTTCTCGGCGGTCAAACTGTAAGAAGCTTTCAGCGTCAAATGCGAGAGAGCCGGCTCGGCATTTTCGAAGAAGGATTCTTCGTGCGCGTTCCATGCGCCCGAAATATTCCATGTCGGCAGCCAGCGTGCGCTGGTGGACTTACCAAGCCGGTTTGAACCTTCGTATCGGTAGGTGCCCGAAAGGACATAACGCGATCGATAAGAATAGGTTGCGTTGGCGAAATAGGCCGCCGACAGGTTGCGCAAGGTCGTCAGGGAGTAATAGTCGGTATTCCCTTCGATGCTCTTTTTGAAATACTGGTAGATATAATACGGTATTTCACCACCGGAATATTGCAACCCCCAACCGTTGAAGAAGGTTTGCTGGCGATCGACCTTATTGGCTTCGATACCGCCGGTGAAGCTGGTGATGTGTTTCTTGTCGAACACCTTGTTCCAAAATACGCTACCGCGTACATCGTAAGCCAGCATCTTATAATCGGTGCGTTGGTAGATACCGCCTTCGGGCAGAATAGTGATCGGCAAAGCGTAGGGATTGTCGGGGTCGCTGTATAACCAGGGGTTGTTTTCTGCCATGGTGGCGTCGTCCATCGCGCGGTAAGCCATCGCCTGATTCGATTCGTCCTTGATGCGGTGTTCCTGCGAGGTGGTCTTGTACTTCAAAGCGGCTACTCCGGCTACTTCCAATTCGGGTAGTATTTTCCATTTCAGTTCGCCTTGGAATTTCAGGTCCACCACATTCAGTTCCAAATTATTGTTTTCCAACTCGTTCAAGATATTAAACGGCGCATAATTGCTGGTGTAGAACACATTCGGGTCGAGGACGCGCGAGGAGTTCAACGAATAGCTGTAGGGGTTGATATCGAAATCGCGCTTCACCTGTCCGCGTACAACATCCACATCCTGCGACAGGGTACCGGGTGCGCTCTGTTTGCGGTAAGAGGCATTGGATATCAGGTTGGCGGTTACCGTATTCGACACATTTTGCGTTACGTTGAGGTTGGCCGTATAGCGTTGCGCTGTGCTTTGCTTGTACCATCCCGGATCCTGCATAACGCTCAAAGAAGCGTACATGGACGATTTGTCGGTTCCCGAAGTCATACTGACGGAGTGGTTTTGCGATACTGCGCTCGAAAACAGCTCTTCAAACCAGTCGGTGTTTCGGTATTCGGCTTCGCGCAGGTAAGCATTTCGCGCTTCTTCGGTATTTTCCAACATAAACAGCCCCGTATTGGGATCCACCGTATTGATCAGTTGATACATTTTTCCATACACGCCGCTGTCGGAAGCGCGGAACACGTCTGAAAGGTTCAACCAACCTTTGCTTTCCATCTCTTTATAAACGCCCATCTGTTCTTGGGAATTCATGATGTTGAAGTTGTTGTAACTCGGAATCAGGCGGGAAGTAAATTCTCCCGTATAGGAGATTTTGCTCACTCCGGCACGTCCCTTTTTGGTTGTAACCACAATCACGCCCGCCATAGCGCGTGCGCCATAGATAGAGGTAGCCGAACCGTCTTTCAGGATGTCGAAGCTCTCGATATCGTCGGCGTTCAATCCGGCAATCGCCGAGCTGATCAGCGTAACGGCGTCGCCCGACGAAAGGGCGTCGGCGCTCACATCCACAATGTCGTCCATAATGATGCCATCAACCACCCACAAAGGTTTGGAATTACCGTAGATGGAGGTGGCTCCACGCACCCTGATTTTGGGGGCGGTACCAAACGTACCCGATACATTCTGTACGGATACGCCGGCAGAACGTCCTTCCAAAGCGCGGCTGGCATCGGCCAAACCGTCCAATTTTATATCGGAGGCGCTCAGCTTGTCGGCAGCTCCCGTAAACAATCGTTTGTCCGTGCGGGTGATACCCGTAACCACCACTTCGCTCAATGCCGTGGCGTCTTCTTTCAAGACAATATTGAAACTGGTTTTGCCGGCTACTTTAAGTTTTTGCTGCTCGTATCCGATAAACGAAATTTGCAGAGTGGCATTGTCGCTGACGGATAGCGAAAACCTGCCGTCAACGTCTGTAACCGTACCATTCTGGGTACCTGCCTCAACAACGTTGGCTCCAATCACAGGTTCGCCATCCGAATCCACAACCCTTCCGGAGATTTGTTTCTTCTGTTGTTCGATTGCATTTTCGGAACTCGTTTCGTTTGTCGGGGAAATCATATTCCCTGCCTGCAAAGAAAGAGAACAAAGAAAACTCAACAGAACCAAAACCTTCAGTGATAGTGATCTTGCGCATTTTTTACATGCGATTAGGCTGGATTTACTTTTCTTTTCCATAAATTTACTTTTATAATGAATTTATCGCTTTTAATTTGTTACAAGTATTCAATCAATTCATTGTTTGCTTCACCTAAACAAGCTAAATACAAAGCGGATTAATTTTATTAAATTTTACCGATTTTGCAAAAGTATGCAATTTTCTCGATTTTAATAACCGTTTTTTTTTTTTTAATTGTATTTAACACCGTTATGAAAGTGAAAGGTTCTTTTTTTGGGACAAAAAGACAATTTTTTGAGGTTTAATGAGATGGGGTTTGTTGAGAAAATCAGGTGAAAATGGGTTTTGTACTAAAGGAGCAAAAGCGCGAAAGGGGGGAGTTGAGAATTAAGAATTAAGAGTTGTGAATGGGGAAGGCAGAAATTAGAAGTTAGAAGTTAGAAGGGGCGAAAAGCGGATGTCTTAGTGGGAAGTTTTTAGTTTTTAGTTCTTAGTTTTTAGTTCTTCGGGGGGACAGCTAAACATTCCAAATTTCGAAAATTTGGAATGTTTTTTTTAAAAAAGGTGATGCAAATACATTTCAAGAGGCTGTCTCAAAAGTAGAAAAGCCGCGTCATTCCGGCGAAAGCCGGAATCCCCTTCTAATCGTTAAAGATTAAAATACAATCATTTAGCGTTTGACGGTCTTCGGGGATGGCGGATCAAGTCCGCCATGACGGGCTTTTGAGACAGCCTCTTATACAGTGCCGTCCCTTGGCGGGACTTTGGGGGTGATGCGGATGCCTTGTCCACAGGCTAAAGTCCACGGTTAATAAAATGTGCCCTTTGCAGGGGTCGGGCTGCCTGAATATCCCCGTTCGGGGATACATATCAATAGAAAACAGCGCTCTCCCACCAATGCAACCCCGTACGGGGTTGAACGGCGTTTAGCCCTTTGGTTTCTATTGATATGGATGGCCTGCGGTCAAGCGGGGCGCCCCGTCATTGCGAATCCCGCCACATGCGGGGTGAAGCAATCCGGCATGGAAGCACGAAGGCGTGAAAGAGGGCGTATCTTAATTCTTAATTCGCAATTCTTAGTTTTTCCGAATTGTTTCGGGCTGAGCCCGACCAAAGACGTGCCATTGGGACTTGCACGGCAGTTTTTGCAGAGACGGAGCGTGCCGTGTCTTTTCTATTTATATCGCCTTATCTGCTTTCACGTTCTTTCCTCCCCAACCTTTCTTGTTTGTCCATTCGGCGTAGGGAGCCGACCAAAATTCGTCGCTTTCGGGCAAACCCAAAGGCAAGAGTCCCATGGTACAAAGATAAACGCTGCCGGTATTGATGTACGGTTCCGACATTTCGATTTGCGATCCCGTGAAACCGACCCGCAACCAACCCTTCGCATCGAAATTGTCGGGCGACTCCAATTGTCGCCGGATGACGGCCGTGAGCGCACATCGCACTTGCGCGGGCTCAACCGATTGAGGGAGCAGGTGCATTAAGCAAGCTTGCGCCAATGCGTGAAAAGCCCCAAAACGATAAGTGATTGAGCGGCCGATGATGGGATACGTACCTTCGGGCGAGATCAGCCGTTCCTGTTGTTCCGCATAACGGGTCAAGCGTTTCCGTTGCGTAGCGAGAAAAGCGCCGTCATCCATACCGTGCTTATCCATCACCATCAATACGTCGGTCAGCATCGGATGGATGACGTAACTGTTGTAATAATCGGCATGGAAGGCAGCGCCGTCGCCATAATTGGCGTCGCCTTCATACCATTGGTCGCGAAATTTGAGCACGCCGTCCATCATGCGAGTCTTATCACATTCGCCCGTGAATTCCAACAGAGCGGCCTCGATGATGGAAGCAAACAAGAGCCAATTGCTTTCGAAAGGCCTGATGATACGGGTTTTTTGGAGTGCTGCAATCACGTTGTTCTTCGTGTTGTCATCCATGCCGTTCCACAATTGCGTTTTTGCCCGCAGAAGTCCCTGCGCCAAAAAAGCGGCATCCACTAAGGGTTGCGAAGGCTGGTCAAACACCAAATAATCGGGGGAAGCGGGATCTGTTGCATTTTTTAATCCACTGATAGTAAGGGTAATGTATTTTTTGCGAAGCTTCCCTTCCCACGAATCATCAGATCCCAATTCGAGCCACGGAGCGATGCCGCAAACGACCCGCCCCACGGCTTCGAGGTATGAGAACTCTTTTCGCGACCCGATCGATTCATACGGCATGTTCTTTTTCAGCGAATTGTCGCTGAGCGACGTCAAAACGGGATCGGCAATGCGGCACATTGTTTCCACCCAAAACCGCCGATCTTCCGCTCCCGAATTTTGTGCAAACGCGGCAAGGGAACAGAAATATGCAAGCATTAAAAACAGGTATCGCGATTTCATCATAACAATCGTTGAAAAATTACGAACGGAGCTTCGACACGATGGCTCTCATCTTGTCGAAATTTTCCTCCATACTGCGCAACAGTTTGAACTGCGCTTTTGTACGCACTAAATTGTGTCCGGGATATTCCGTTTTGTAATAGGTGTCGCCGTCCAAATAATCGGTAAAGAAACGCACCATTTGCATATAAGTGAGCAGTTTAGCCCCAAATGCGAGGTTATCGAGTTCCGTTTCGTTCAAAAACGTGGCTTTTTCCAAGTAACCCTTTGCATATCCTTCAAAAATATCGAGATCGACGGAAACGCGAGCGAGGTCTTTATCGTCTTCGTCTCCGGTATTGGCGCCCGTGCGGATGAAATCGCCGAAATCCGACAGCACATAACCCGGCATAACGGTATCTAAATCAACTACACACAGCACATTATCATTTTCATCGAAGAGTATATTGTTTACTTTCGTGTCGCAATGGTTCGTGCGTTTAGGGAGTTTCCCTTCGCGGTGCAAGCGTTCGGGAAGGCAAAATTCTTCGGCCCTGTCCTCAATCTCTTTGATGATTTCGCCTGTTTCCGCAACACGTTTGGCCGCATCAGCCTTAACCGATTTGCGGAAATCTTCGAGGCGCGATTCCATATCGTGGAAATGAGGAATGGTCTCGAATAAGGGACCACCCGGCAAATCGGCAAGCATTTTCTGAAAATCCCCGAAAGCCAACCCCGCACGGTAAGCCAATTGCGGATTGATGTTGTCGTAGCTTTTGCTTCCGGCAATGAAATACATCAAACGCCAATAATTCCCCGAAAGATCTTTATAAAACCAGTCCCCGCTTTTCGCCGGAACAAGCGTCAAGACCTTGCGGTTGATTTCGGTTTCGCCCTTTTCATCCAACTTCTGTCGAATGTGCGTGGTAACGCGCAGAATATTGTTTTGAAGTTCGGGTACATTTTTGAAAATACCGTGGTTAATGCGTTGCAGCACAAACTCTTTGTCATCGGCCGATACTTTGAACGAATCGTTGATGTGTCCCGCTCCCAGCGGCTTAATTTCGATATCGTTTGTTTCAGGAATAAATTGAAAAACGATGTCTTTCAATCGGTCTATTTCACTCATATTGTTAATTATTTAATTATTAATGGTTTATTGCAATTCTAAGCTCCCAAAAAATCGGGGAAGATGAAAATTGGGCTGCGGCGCTTCAATCGGGTTCCAACTTAAAAAATGCGGTTCTACGGTGCTGTCGCCGCATTTGTAGAAATTGGCGCGGAGTTTTTGTCCCGATAGCGATTCGTCGGCCGCAAAACCCAAGGCCTGTTTGGGTATTTCGAGGTAAAGCGTCCAGTCGCTCAACTCTTTCCCATCTTCATAATAATGCTCAATGGTTGATTGCCGCACGATGAAAGGCATATCGGCTTTCAACTGCACAGCCGCATCCCTCTTCTCGCGCACTGCGGCCAACAATGCGCCGAGCGGATTCGCTTCAAAGTTGCGGTATGCCGCTTCGCCCTCGCGCTGCACGAAAAACTCCACGCAACTGTCTTCCCAAACCGAAGAAAAATCGCGGGTATTCACCGCACGGATTTTTTCGCGTTTCACCTCGTAATACAGATATAGCCTTTCCCCGTCGTGGGCAAGCGTTACGGCAACGGGCATCTTCTTGGGATATTCCACCGGCCAATTCAGCTCGTTGATTTCCGCACGTAACCCTTTGAGACGGAGTTGTTCCGTCTTCGCCCGATACGAAAGGGATTTATCAACTACAATCTGAGGAGCTCGCAGTGTTTTCATATCCTTCACATTATTTTTCTCAAAGATATTATTTTTTGATGGATTCGGCAAGGAGAATCTCTTTTTTTTATCGGGTCGATGCTGCGTTTCGGACAGCTCTATTGTCAAGTTCTTCTTTCGCTCAATGCCCTTATTTTGGCATTAAACTCCGTTTGCTCCAACAATTCATCCAAGGAAATGTGCATGCGGTACCGCCAATAATTTTCGGGATCAGAGGGGACATTTATCCGTTCTTCTCCGGGATCTGCACGGCGCAAAGTCGCATCAACCGACATCCAGTCTTGCCATGGCAATATAACCCACATCGCATTAGAATGCAGGTGCGCAGAGAGAATTTCCCGGCAAAGTTCGGGACTGCAATCGGTCGGCGCAAGACCATCGTGCCCGAGTATCCCGTTATAGTAATACTGCGTGTCCTCGCGGTTTTCGCGCCACCAAGCCCTGATGGGCGACATATCGTGCGTCGAGGTGGTGCAAACCGACAGGTAAGGCAGGCGGTTCAAATCGGAAAAGCGCGTATAAGCCTCCTTCGGCATACGTTGTATTTCGAGACTGAGGATTTGCAATTCCCGCATCACAGACGGGACACATTCGGGTACCATCCCCAAATCTTCGCCGCACACCATCATCGACGTGGAAGCGATAAGCCGCGGCAATTTTTCCAAGGCTTGCTCCCGCCAGAAATCGTTGTGCCGACGATAGAAAAAATCGTCGTACAAGCGGTTGAAGGCCCCTTTTTCATCGTCGCTCAAACATTGAAACGAATGTGTGTTTTGCGCCGTTATGCGGGGATGAAAGCGGTCAGGCTCCATGCGGTCGCGCACAAAAAGCGCTTCACAGCACAAGGCATACAAACCGTCGCGGATGCAACTGTTTTTTTCATCGCTTTTCCCCTCAAAAAGCCGTTTAATCTTCTGTTGCGTGTCGCAAAACGATTTCAATTCGCAGATTCCGGTTCCTGACACGTTTAAATAATTGTTTTTTACTTCTTCCGCATACGGCCCAAAAATGTCCGAAAAGAAACTTTCGCGAATGAAAGGCTGCGCCATCCTTTTTTCATTGAAAGGGATTCCGGCCTGCACAATTTCTTCCTCGCGGTACGGCAGGGCGGGATTGAAATGCCCCAGCAAGCCATGCACGGCATCGATGGGGATTTCCCAAATTCGGAAAAATCCCAAAATATGGTCGATGCGGTAAGCATCAAAATAATCGGCCATTTTGCAGAAACGACTTTTCCACCACGCATCATTTTCGCGTTTCATCGCATCCCAATTGTAGGTCGGAAAGCCCCAATTCTGCCCGTAAACCGAAAAATCGTCGGGCGGAGCGCCCGTTTGCGTGTCCATATTAAACAGGCCGGGATTTGTCCATGCGTCCACGCTGTCGCGGTGAATTCCAATCGGAATATCGCCTTTTAAGGCCACTCCGTGGGCATGTGCATATTCCTTCACTTCCGAAAGTTGCCGGTGAAGCAAAAATTGCAGGTAACAATGATAATCGATTTCCCGCGAAGCCTCCGCGCTGCGGTCGAGCATACGGATGAGCCGATCCTTGTCGTATTTCGCAAATTCACCCCAATCCGTAAAGCGAGCGGTGTGGTTTTTGTCCCTCAAATAGCAATAACATGCGTAGGGGAAAAGCCATTCACAGTTGCTTTCAAAAAATGTTTTGTACGCGAGCGACGATAATGTTTCGACGCCGTTCTCCTCAAACAAATCGCGGCTATAATCGGTTTTCAACTTCAACACGGCTTCGTAATCCACGCTCGGCAAATCATTCAACTCCTTCGCCTTTTCTTCATAAACACGGAGTTTCAATTTCTCTTTTATCGGTAATGATTTGCAGCTGAGATAAACAGGATGCAGGGCATAAATGGAGATCGCGCTGTAAGGATAAGAATCGCGCCGCGTGCGGCTCGTCGTTGTATCGTTGACGGGCAGCAACTGTATGATTTGCTGATGGGTGCGGCTGACCCAATCGACCATTTTTTTCAAATCGATGAAATCGCCGATGCCATAACTGTCGCCGGTGCGGAGCGAAAAAACAGGGATAGCTGTTCCTGAACCGTGATACGCGAAATCGGCGTATCTAAATTCGAGGGCCATTTCTACCCGCACGCCGTTTTTCCCCTGCAAAGCAAAACCGACGTCCACCACGCGGTTCTCTCCATCCTCCCAATGTAAGGCTCGGCCGCTCTCGGCATCTACAATCACGAATTTATAGCAGCTGCGTGTCGCCACATCGGAAACGTCGAGCACAATCTCCCACTCCCCTGTCCTCACGTAATCTAAGGGCAAAGCCCTGTTTAAATCCCACTGTCCCAATGTCGGGCTTTCGCCGCAGACAACAAGCTTTTGATTCCTGCCGACGTAAGGACACACAACATTCAACAACAGCGCCTTTTCGGGATAGGTTGCGGCAACTTCGACCTTTGAACGGGCAAAAATACTGTCGGTGAAGACCGAAGAATACAGGTAGCTGTGGCAAGGCTTGTCCTTCCAACGATCCGACACGAAGAACGATTTGCCTTCTACGATATTCAGCGTCCGGCTTTCGCCCCATTCCCGACGAACATTCACCGCATTTTCCCTCACGAAGTAGTAATATTGGAGTATCCCGGCCGACGCCACATCGAGTTCGACAGTCCACTCATCTCCGCTGTTCGAGAGCGGAAGAGCCTTTTCTTCATCAAAACCGCCCAATTCAGGCGCAGAACCGCAGATGCAAATTTGTTGCCCCCATTCGGCACGATAATTCAACTGAAATTTTAGATGCGTCATCCGTGATTTATTTTTTGCAAGTTACCGAAACCCAATCGTCTTGTTCTCTGAAACCGGTATATACCAACCCGCAGCTCTCGCATTTTTCGCGGACGGCGGGAATATCCCTTTTGTAAAATCCGCTCACAATAAGCGTTCCACCCGTATTAAGCGCTTTTTCATAAACAGGGATGTCCTGCAACAGAATGTTGCGGTTGATGTTGGCGAAAATCACGTCAAACGACTCTCCGCCCAACGCTTCCGCACCGCCCAACACGGTCCGTATATTCGATATGTTATTGCGTTCGATATTTTCGCGGGCATTGTTATATGCCCATTCGTCGATATCCACGGCAAGCACGGGATTGGCGCCGCGCATCGAAGCCAAAATAGCCAGCACGGCCGTCCCTGTCCCCATGTCCAACACCGATTTGTTGTTCAAATCCATATCGAGAATGTCGCGCAAAATCAGTCCCGTAGTTTGGTGATGTCCCGTCCCGAAAGCCATTTTAGGGTCGATGAATATGCGGTATTGATATTCGCCCTCCTGATGATGAAACGAACTCTGTATGATACACTTATCAGCAATAACAATCGGCTGAAAATAGTGCTTCTCCCATTCTTCATTCCAATTTTTTTCCTCTATCTCTGTAAACGAATAGCTGATTTTTTCGTCTAATGGAAAATGAACGATGATTTCATCGATGTTTTTTTCCGAAAAAAGCGCTGTCGGAATATACGCTTCGAGGCTGTTTTCGGTAACGACAAAGCTTTCAAAGCCGATATCGGCCAACAAAGCCGACAATATATCCGTTGCCGTTTCGGAAAAAGGCTGCAAAACAAAAACAGTTTGGGTGTATCTCATTTCATTCTATTTTTTTTAAACAACAAAAATACATCATTACTGCAAAGAAAAAATGCAAAAAACTATTTATTATACCCGGCAAAATGTTTACAAATGTTACATTAAAGCATCTTTTGCACGAATGAAACAGCGTTTATCCTTTTTTTATTCTATTTTTATCGCACAAAAAAGCAACTCTATGATAAAATATATCTTATCCCTTTTTATAGTCTTATCTTCTTTTTTTACCCTCACCGCACAAAACAATGCCGTGCAAGACCTTATACAAGAAGGCATTGCGCTTCACGATTCGACACTGTACAGAGCCGCTATCAAAAAGTTTGAACAGGCATTGAACATAAACCCGCAATCGGAATATGCCCTTTACGAAATGTCTCTTTCGTATCTGAAACTGAAGGATTACAAAAACGCATCGAAATTCAGCACCGAAGTGATCAACTCAAACGATAAGGAACTTTCGATAGGCGCATACGCCATAAAAAGCGAGGCGCTGGCCGAAATGGACAAAATCGACGATGCCATCAAACTCTTGAAGGAAGGCTTGGAAAAAAACGAAAACAACGACCTGCTCCATTTCAACCTCGCGTTGAATTATTACAAAAAAGGCGACCTTGATCGTGCCTTGGTGCAGATCAGAAAAGCCATCGAGGTAAACAAAGCAAGCGCAGGCACCTACCTGCTTAATGCTTACATCCTGAGCGACAAAAAATTATGGGTAGAAAGCATCCTGTCTTTCCAAATGTTTTTGCTGCTCGAACCAAACAGTTGGCGCTCAAAAGACGCCTTCGCCGAATTGCTTCAGACCCTGCGTATCAAACCCGTTACCTCCCAACCGGTGGAACGCTCTTTCATACAGCAGCAATTCAAAAAATCGGGGACAGCCGAACAGGTAACGGATATTCCGCCGTTAAGTACCGTTGATGGCCTCAACCGGAATTTTGTTTACCACGCCATTACCTCGACGCTCGATTCGCTGAAAACGGCAAAACAGGATTCCACATTCGTCATCTTCAAAGACGTGAACAAGGCGGTGGTAAAAATCCTTGAACGAGAAAATACCAGCGAAAAAACCAGTATCACGTGGAATTTCTATGTACCCTTCTTTTCCAAATTAACCGAATCCGACTATTACGATACCTATTGCCGCTACATCAGCGCAGCCTATCTGCCCGAATCAATGGAATGGTGGAACACGCACCCCGATGAGGCCAAAAAATTTATCTCGTGGTTCGAATACGGGGACGAAGGAGAACAAGACGACGCCAATCGGTAAAGATTTTCTCCCGTTATTTCTTTAAACCGGAAAAAACCTTAACTTTGTCGCGGGGAAACCAACCGTATGGAAAAAAATTTAAACGACGAACAATTGCTGCATCTGCTGAGAGACCCGTCCACACAACGGAACGGGTTCGCCCGGCTCGTTGCCGAATATAGCGAGCGTCTGTATTGGCAAATCCGCAAGATGGTGTTTTCGCACGACGACGCAAACGATATCCTTCAGGAAGTGTTCATAAAAGCATGGACCAACATCGATAATTTCAGAGGAGAATCCAAATTATCGACATGGCTATACCGCATCGCCGTCAACGAAAGCATCACCTTCCTCAACAAAATGCGCACGCAAAACAACATTTCGGTGGACGACGGCGATTCCTTCCTGATCAACCAATTGGAAAGCGACGAATACTTCGACGGCGACGAGGCGCAAAAACTCCTCCAGCAAGCCATCTTCACTCTCCCCGAAAAACAAAGACTGGTTTTCCAGATGAAATATTTTGAAGAAATGAAATACGAAGACATGTCCGACATACTCGGAACCTCCGTTGGAGCGCTGAAAGCGTCGTATCATCATGCGGTAAAAAAAATTGAGCATTTTTTATCGGAAATACATTAAACCTTTTTTCACATATTTAGTCTATGAATTGTGTGCTCGTAAATTTGACAGATTATGATACCCAAAAAGATGAATAAATTGGATGACATAAAGAAAAAAAATCCGTTTACCGTGCCCGAAAATTATTTTGCCGATTTCAACGCAAACATCATGGCGCGGTTGCCGGAAAAAGAAGCCCGGAACACTCCGAAAAAAATTTCGATGTGGGGCAAATCGCATCCTTGGATTTATGCGGCGGCCATGATTGCCGGAATTGTCCTGATTATCACGGTGGCTACAAAAAAGCCTGCGGTCGAACCCCAACATCTCGCAACGGCATCGTCACAATCCGCAAAGGCGGTCAATTCTTCCGATACTTACTGGTCAAACGTTTCCATTTCGGAAGACGAATTTTATCAGTATCTCGAAGATCAACTGACTGACGACGGTTATTACAATTATCTGTACGACGAATTGTATCACCAGACACAAAACATGTAAGTAAAACCCGATTTTGAAAGAATAACAAACAAACGGAATACGGTATGAAACGAAAAATTTCTTTACTATTGACAGGATTATTCAGTTGCCTTTTAACGGTTTCGATATACGCGCAACGCAATGGACAGCGCGACGGACAACGAATGAATATGGCCGATTTTGAAAAAAGAAAAATGGCCTACATACAAAAAGAAGCCGGTCTCACACAAGAAGAATGCGACCGTTATTTCCCGATAAACAACGAATTGTCGAGAAAAAAATTCGAATTGCACCGCCAGCACCGCCAGAAAATCCAAAAAATGAAACGGGACAACGGCAATATGTCGGACGAAGAATATCGCGCACTGTTGAACAACGATATGGACGTGAAGCTGAAAGAAGCCGAGCTCGATAAACTCTATTCGGGCCGTTTCGAAAAGACGCTCTCGCCCGAAAAACTGTACAAAGCCCAGCAGGCCGAAAAGAAATTCATGCAGGAGGAAGTGGCCAAGTTTCGCGAAGGCCGGGGCGAGAGAAAAAACAAGGACGAATCATCACGTTAGACTTGCGATAAACGATCGATTGAAATACTAAATACCCCATTATTTTCAAGGTCGATAGGTTGTTTTAGGCCAACCGCATTGATCGGTTCATCCGGCTAATGCGGTTTATCGTTTTACGTTTTTTTTCGTAGCAACAACGGCTAACTGAAAATTTTCATACCGCTTAACGACAACTTCTTCCCCTTCCTCAATGAAACCTTGAAGCGAAACGGCATCGTAATAATCGCCATCGATCAACACCCGTCCCGACGGACGCAAAACAGTGGCGGCAAGCCCTGTTTTGCCTACAAGCGTGGAAGGCTCCATCGGCACAGAAACAAAACCTTCCTGATCGGCCGCGAGAGCAACCTTTCGGAAAACACCCGGTTTCCCTATTCGGCTCGACAAATAGACGATAACAACCGTCCCCGATCCCAGCCCCGCAAAGACAATCATCAATGCACGGAAAATCTCCCCGGACGGGATCCCGTCGAAACAAAAACGGATGTTGTTGATGAGCGCCAACAGCAAACCTGCAACAAGGCAGACAATGCCCGCGATGCCCGTAAAACCGAATCCGGGAATGACAAATATCTCAAAAACAATCAGAATTAACCCCAGCACAAACAGGAGCACCTCCCAACTCTGTGCGTATCCCGTAAGATAAAGCGGCGTGAAATACAGCAGCGCAGCCGTTATCGCCACCGCTGTCGGGAAGCCTATCCCCGGTGATTGCAACTCCATGTATATCCCGCCAATGATGAACATGATCAGAAAGGCCTGAAACACGCCATTGGTGAGAAAACCCTTGATGTTATCGTAAATAGTGGGATTGTAGGTTTCCAAACGATAGGTCTTGAAATCCAATTCTTTGGTTATCAATTCATTTACGTTTTCCACGATGCCGTCGCAAAAACCCAAGTCCACAGCTTGATGAGCCGTCAGCACAAGCACTTGGGCAGAATCGACAAAACCGGGCACAACGATGCGTTCGTCCACCATCGCTTCGGCTATTTTCGGGTCGCGCCGCCATTTAACGATGGTATCGCCATCCTGCACCTCCGTCTTTTGCCCGTGGCTTTCGGCCGTGCCCCGCATGATACCCCGCATATAGGCCTGATATTTGTCGGGGGCGGCGGCTCCGTCCGTTCCGTTCACAACAGTCGCCGCGCCTATTGAAGCGCTCTCCCGCATATAAATACTGTCGCAAGCGATGGAGATCAGCGCTCCGGCCGAAGCGGCATTATTATCGATAAACACATACACGGGCTTCGGGTAATTCAGTATGGCGGTGCGCATGGAATCGGCCTCCAATACCGATCCTCCATACGTATTCATGTCGATCAGCACAACATCGGCCTGCTTTTTCGAGGCTTCGTGCAATCCGTGGCGAAGGTAAACCCATGTGTTGCTGCCGATATTTTCACGGATGTTGATGCGATAAACAAGCGGCTCCGTTTCCTGTGCCGCAAGGCTCGACATACCATATAGGAAAAAGATGATGGAGAAAAATCGGATGTTTCTTATCATATTGTGAAGTGTTTGTAAGCAAAGATAACAGGATTTTGTTTACCATGAAACATTTGAATGATCTATTTTCATCAACATTTAAAGCTCTTTTTTTTAACAAAAATGCCAAACCTCAAAAACAATCTTCCGCGCTATGCGTTTTTTATACAAGTAAAAAACGGGATTCGTATGATATGACCTAATTAAAATATAAGTCTATGGGCGCTAAGAAAAATTTTATTCTCGACACAAATGTTATCCTGCACGACTACAAATGCCTCGATAATTTTGAGGAAAACGACATCTACATCCCCTTTGTCGTGCTTGAAGAATTGGATAAATTTAAAAAAGGAAACGAACAGATCAACTTCAATGCGCGGGCATTTGTGCGCGAGCTCGACTTGATTACCGACGATAATTTGTTTAAAAAAGGAGCCGACCTGGGTATGGGACGCGGAAAACTGTACATCGTGAACACGCCGACAGACCACGACCGCATCTCCGAGGCCTTCCCCGAACGCACAAACGATAACCGCATCCTTTCTACGCTGCTGAACATTGCCGAAAAGCATCCCAAAATGAAATCCATTTTGGTTACCAAAGACATCAACCTGCGCATGAAAGCCCGATCCTTGGGCTTGCCTGTGGAAGATTACATCAACGATAAGGTTACCGATATCGATATTTTTGGCGAAGGCGAGCGGACGATCGAAGGCATCGACCCCGACCTTATCGACAAGATTTATGCGCAGGGCGGCGTGAGTATCGACGAATTCAATTTCGAAACGCCGCTTACGCCCAACCAGTGCTGCATTTTGAAAAGCGATCGGAACAGCGTGCTGGCACGATACAATCCATTCACGCAGAAGATAAAGAAAGTGGAAAAGGAAAATCATTTCGGCATACAGCCCCGCAACGCAGAACAATCTTTCGCGTTTGAGGTGTTGAACGATCCCGAAATAAAATTGGTGGGATTAACGGGAAAAGCCGGAACCGGAAAAACGCTCATCGCATTGGCGTCGGCCTTGAAACAAAATCACTCTTACCACCAAATATTGCTGGCACGTCCCATCGTTTCCCTCTCCAACAAAGACTTGGGATACCTTCCGGGGGACGAAAAACAAAAAATTGCTCCATACATGCAGCCGCTTTTCGATAACCTGAACGTGATAAAAGCGGCTCTTGGCACAGGCGGCTCTGAGTTGCGCCTCATCGAGGAAATGCAACGCACGGGGCAACTCGAAATAGAAGCCCTCGCCTATATTCGCGGACGCAGCCTGAGCCAAACCTTCTGCATCATCGACGAAGCTCAAAACCTCACTCCTCACGAAGTGAAAACCATCATCACTCGCGCCGGAGAAGGAGCAAAAATGGTCTTCACGGGCGATCTGCAACAAATAGACTCGCCTTACCTCGATTCGCAATCCAACGGATTGGCGTATATGATTGATAAGATGAAGGGACAAAACTTGTTCGCCCACATCAATTTAGTGAAAGGCGAACGGAGCGAACTCTCCGAATTGGCAAGCAATTTATTGTAATTGAGGATTATTCGACTATCTACCTCAGCCTGTCCAACGAACGGACAAGGGCTTCATCGGCTTTGATACTGCGGATGGCCATCACGCAAAACACGATGGATATCAACGGCATCGCCAACCCGATGCCGGGGCGGATAAATTGGGGCATCTGCCCCGAAAGAAAGATGTAGAGCCGAGAGCCGAGAGACAGGTAAAAACAAACGATGAGCACAATATTGACGATTGTCATCCGCACCTGCGTTTTTCTTTTCTTATAGAAAAAGAGGGTTACAAGCGCCAATATCGCACTCAGGCAGCTGATAGAAAGCAATCCCCAAGTAATATGGCTTACCCGGCCGTTGATGTATATCCCCGTAGCTTCAAATGTAATGGCGTCGCCGTTGAAAATAAACGACAGCAAAGGCAAGGCTCCACACAGAAACATGCAGATGGAAACAACAAGCAGATAAACCGTTTGTATTCGTTGTAACATAAAATATTACCGATCAAAGCGTTACTTAAAACTGTTCTTTTTCTTTGGCCGGATTGCGATAGTAAATATTACCTTCTTTCCATTCCTGAATGGCCAGCAAAGTAGGTTTCGGAAGTTTTTCGTAGAAACGCGAAATCTCAATCTGTTCGTGGTTTTCGAACACCTCTTCGAGGTTATCGTTGTACGAAGCAAATTCCTGCAATTTCGCATCCAAATCGCGTTTCATCTCCACCGAAAGCTGATTTGCTCTTTTGCCGATGATGCGCAACATTTCATAAACATTACCGACGGGTTCCGCCATTTCCATCAGGTTGCGGCTTTCGGTATTGTTGCTTGCGGAAGTTTTTCTGTAATCCATATCGATTTCTTCTATTTTGTTGTTATTGTTATTGTTTCATTAATTCGAGGGCAACTCTTCTACTTTCTTTAACGCATGTTCGTAGTATTTGGTAGCCTCTTTCATGTATTTGCCTTCGGGGAAGGAGTTTTTGTAATTGAAATACTCATCGATTACCACGCGGTAACGTTCGGGTTGTGTACCGGAGATACTGCGTTCGGCAAATTCGTATTTCGCACGCAAGATGATCATCTGATAATCTTCAACATATATCGAAAACGGGTAACTTTTCAAGGCTTCACGGGCGGTAATAACCGCCGATTCGTAGTTGTTGCCCATGTAATTCCCCAATTTTAAGTACAATTCGGCGGCAAGCAGCTCTTTTTTCGCCAATTTTTCCTGCAATTCAAAAAGATAGTTTTTCGCCTGTTCGGCGCGTTCGTTCTGCGGATATTCTTCTATGTAGCGTTGAAATTCGACTATTGCCTTATAGGTTTTCGTCTGATCCAAGCGGGGGTCAGGCGAATCGAGGTACATGCCGTAAGCGGCATAAAACAACGCAGGCTCTGCATATTCTCCTTTCGGATAAGAGCTGTAATAGGTCGAAAATATTTGCGTGGACGACATATAGTCCTTGGCATTGTAATAACTCTGCCCCAGCAGGTAAAGCGATTCTTCGGCCTGCGCCGTTCCTTTCAAATAAGGCACCAATTCTTCCAACAGAGTGGAAGCCCAACTGTATTTTCCTTCGTTGAAGTATTTTTTCGCGTATGTGTATTTCAAGTCTTGATCCGTGCTTTTAAGAATTTTATTGTATTCGCCACACGAGCCCAAAACAACGACACACAAGAACATCAAGCTTATTCTAATTCTCATTTTTACTCTAAAATCGATTTTAGTGTGCAAATTTACAGAAACTTTCTCATTAATATTTTATTCTACTGCTTTTTTATTCAATTTTAGTATTTGTCATCAATAAATTCTAAAATGCTATCGACGTATTTTCGGTCGTTAGACAGCTTGGGCACTTTGTTTTGCCCGCCTGTCCGCTCGCGCGATTTCATCCATTCGTAGAAGGTGTTTTTTTGCATGACCCTTACAAGGGGTTTCGAAAGAGAGAGATCGTGTGAACGCTTGGCTTCGTAATCGGAATTGATTTTCTTCAGGTTTTCATCCAGCAAATCGACGAATTTCCCGATGTCCAACGGTAGCGTTTCAAACTCTATCAGCCATTCGTGCGCACCATTGTGCGATTCATCGAAATAAACCGGAGCTGCCGTGTATTCGGTAATCCTTGCCTCGGTTTGACGACAGGCCTCGTTCAAAGCCCGGTCGGCATTATCCACAATAAGCTCTTCGCCGAAAGCATTGATAAATTGTTTGGTTCGTCCCGTGATGCGGAACAGATAAGGATTCACGGACGTAAATTCGATGGTGTCTCCAATTTTATACCGCCACAAACCGCCGCTCGTAGATATTATCAGGGCGTACTGCTCTCCTGTTTTCACTTCGTCCAACGACAGAGCTTCGGGCTGTTCCTTGTCCCATTCGCTCACAGGCAGGAACTCGTAATACACCTCGTTATCGAGCAGGAGCAGCAAGTCTTTCGAATCGGGAGAGAATTGCACTCCAAAAAAGCCTTCCGACGCATTGTAGGTTTCCCAATAGTGCATCTTATCGGACGGGATAAGTTTCCGATACTGTTCTTCAAAGGGAATAAAACTGACCCCTCCGTGAAAAAACACTTCAAGATTGGGAAGCAGTTCCGATACCGGCTTCCCCGTATCCGTCGCTATTTTTTTCAGCAACACCAGCATCCACGACGGGACGCCGACAAGCGACCGGATATCGGATTTCAAGGCATAATCGGCCAATTTCTGCAATTTATCTTCCCAGTCGGGAATCAGCGCTATACGTTCGGGGGTTCGCGCCCGTTTTGCCCAGAACGGCAAGCTGCGGACAAGGATTGCCGAAATATCGCCGGTAAATATGCCGTCGCCGATAGTGTTGATTTGCCGACTTCCTCCCAATACCAACGATTTGCCGAACATAAATGCGGTATCGGGATGATGCACCGCATACATCGCCAGCATGTAATAACCGCAACGGTAGTGGCAATGCCATAACGACTCCTTCGTTACGGGTATGTACTTGCTTTTATCTTCTGTCGTTCCCGACGACATGGCAAAACACATCACGGGCGTGTTCCAAAGCACATTTTTTTGCTTCTCTCTGATTATTTTTTCAAGGTAGGGGCGCAAATTTTCGTAGGCCGATACGGGAACGAGCTTCCTGAAATCTTCAGAGGAACGAACCTTATCGAATCTCTTTTCCTGCCCAAAAAACGTATTCCGACCGTGTTCAAGCAGATAAGTCAATGTTTTCTGCTGAACGTCGATGGGATTTTGCAGGAATTTCTCAACGGGTTTGTAATAACCGGAAAGTATCGAACAGGCTATTTTGCGAATCATGCCTTTGCGTTACGGTAAAATATTGTTATCCGATCCGGCTGATTTTCCGGAGCTTATCTTCGTCTATAATCTTGATTTTCCGTCCGTCGATGGTGATGATGCGTTCATCGACGAAGGTAGAGAGTGTCCTGATGGCGTTTGAGGTTGTCATGTTCGACAAATTGGCCAGGTCTTCGCGGGCAAGGTATATATTAATGGTGGCTCCGTCTTCTTCCAAACCGTAACTCTCTTTGAGAAAGATGAGCGATTCGGCTAAACGTCCCCGGATATGCTTTTGCGTGAGGTTTACCACACGCTGGTCTGCAATGCCGAGGTCTGCCGAAAGTTGCTGGATGAAAAACATCGCCAGATGGCCGTTGTTGCGAAGGAATTGTTCCACTATTTCCAACGGAATCATGCACACAACGGAGGCTTCGAAAGCCGACGCCGCAGTGATGTATGCCTCATTGGCGAAATAGGCGCGATACCCAAAATATTGCACGGGACGTACCATTCGGATGATCTGACTCCGGCCTCCTACCCCGCTCTTGAAAATCTTCACTTTTCCTTTGAAAAGGCACATCAGGTCTTTGGGGTAATCGTCCTCGAAATAAATCATCTCATTCTTCTTGAATGACACAATCCGGGCATTGTCACGCAACAACTTGCGCTCTGCACCGGTCAATATCTTCCATATATCGGATAATGAAGAAGACAAACCTATCGTATCTTTTTCTTTTTTCAAATCGACAAGCCTTATAATGTTTTAGAACACTGTTCTAAAACACAAAAATAAGGTTTTTTTATGAATATGTAATCAAAAATCCTTTTTATTTTATTTTGAAGGGTAAAAAAAGAAGAAAAAACACAGCGTCGGCGTTATGAACAAATGATTTATTTTGGTGGGCAGTGATGGATTCGAACCACCGAAGGCGTAAGCCAGCTGAGTTACAGTCAGCCCCATTTGGCCACTCTGGTAACTGCCCCTCAAAAATTATAACCTGTTATTTATACTTCTCGTTTAGCGCGACCATTTTCAATGCTGTAACGGCCGCTTCATCACCTTTGTTTCCATGCCGACCACCCGCGCGGGCTTTGGCCTGTTCCAGCGTATGGGTTGTCAGCAAACCGAAAATAACGGGGATTTCTTTCTCAAGATTCAACTCGGTGGCGCCTTTCGTAACACTGTCGCAAACAAAGGTGAAATGGGGCGTTTCGCCCTGAATAACGCAGCCCAGAATGACAACCGCATCTATTTTTGTTTTCTCAATCAACAGTTTAGCGCCAAAAGTCAGTTCGAAACTTCCCGGCACGTATTCTATAAGAATGTCATTCTGCTGCACGCCAAATTTCATCAAGGTATCTACCGCGCCGCTCAAAAGACTTTCGGTGATCGTTGAATTCCATTCGGAGACAACGATACCGAATTTTTTTCCTTTTCCCGAAGGCGTTACTGAAGGGTCGTAGGACGACAGGTTTTGAAGTTCGGTAGCCATGCCTTAGTTACCTCCCTTCAACAGATTCGCTTCCTCAATGTATTTGTCGGCTTCCTGAGCTTCAATTGAGTTCAAATATTTATCTTTTATCTTAGAGAAAACCGCTACGGCCTTGTCGTAATTTTTAGCGTCTATGTATGCCAAGCCTGCTTTTTTCAAATAAATGGGGCTCAACATCACGTTATCGGCTTTGTCGGCGGCTTTCGTGAAATACGAGATGGCGTCTTCCGTTTTTCCCATATTCATATACACGTCGCCGATAGCGCCGGTAACAGCAGGTGAAATCAGATAATCGCTGCCCTTGAATTTATTCAAGTATTTCAAGGCCTCTTCGTTTTGTCCCAGTCGGCTGTAACTGATTCCGGCGTATGCCTGCGCCAAGTTAGCCGTTTTGGTTCCGCCAAACTGATCAATAATTGCGATGAAACCAACGTAATCGTTCCCATTCCCGAAAAGAGCCAGCGAATCCTGTCCGTTTTGGAAATAGCGCTCGCCTTTAAAAATAGCGGCTTCCGCCTTTAATTTGCGCGGTTTGTAATAAAAATGCTGATAGGCGAAAAAAGCCCCCACAATCAAAACGACAACCAACAATCCGTAGAGGATGCTTTTTTGGTTCTTTTCTAAAAATTGTTCCGATGCGGTCAGGGTTTCGCTTATGTTTTCGAAACCTTTTTCGGTCTTATCTTCAACGTGTTTTTTCGACATAATCCTTTTTATATAATATATGTAATCATTTTCGAGTTGCAAAAGTAATGGTTTTTAGACGATATATAAAATATTCTTGCGAATTTTTTTTAAAAAGAAGATGTCTCTGTTAAACTTTTGTCGGTGTTTGCAGTCGAACAAAACGTTACTGATTTTCGTTATTATAATATTGTAAAGACGTGAGGACGAATTTCCTAAGCCCTATAAACATCGGATTATGAAGAGATACATTTTATGGTTGAGTATCCTGGGGCTATTTTCTTTCAAAGGATTTGCCCAAGTGGATAACATTTTCTCGTCGGTTCCTGTGGTAAACGGGAAGGTTGTATTTCAGCAGTTCATCCACGCCGACCCCAATTTATCGGATGACCAGAAATACGCCATTTTGAGCCAATGGGGCAAAGATCATTTTCCGAGCGGGGCTTCGCTTTTGAGCATCCGCTTCGACGAAAAGAACAAAAGCCTGACTGTGAATGCGAAAACCAACTTATCGTTGCCGCAAAATAAAGCAAACGCGAGCAAAGTCGCCATGACCTACCGTTTTGATGCATCGATCGCCAACATGGGTTGCATGCTTGTTATACGCGATATTTCATACCAATTGCCCAACGGCGATCCCGTAAAACCGGCGATGGCCGAAAGCGTCATTACCGACAGCGCCATAAGTTCAGCTTCGGGCAACGACAGGGATTTGAACAATGCCGTCCGAAAAAGCACCTTGCTGTTTTTCAATCAGCTTTACAGCAAACTGAATCAGGTTTTTGAGTAAAATAATTTCATTCTTTTATTTTTTTCTCAAATTTTATTTGTCATTTTTTTTTGCAAATAGAAATTTTATGGTTAATTTTGCGCCCTGATTTGCGGACATTTGTCCCGTCATTCGGATTTAGAATCAATAAAAAACAATATAGAAGATGTCAAAGATTTGTCAAATAACAGGAAAAAGAGCCTTGACAGGGAACAACGTTTCGCACTCTAATAAAAAGACGAAACGTAAATTCAACATCAATCTGTTCAGGAAGAAATTTTATTGGGTGGAAGAAGACTGCTGGATCAGCCTCAACGTTACGGCTTCCGGTTTGCGCACCATCAATAAGATAGGTTTGAATGCAGCGCTCAAACAGGCTGCCGAAAAAGGATATTTGAACGCTTAATTAAATAAGGAGAACAGCAGCAATGGCAAAAAAAGCGAAAGGAAACCGGGTGCAAGTGATTCTGGAATGTACGGAACACAAAGAAAGCGGTATGCCCGGCACGTCGAGATACATCACGACCAAAAACAGAAAGAACACTACCGAAAGATTGGAATTGAAGAAATACAATCCCATCTTGAAGAGAATGACCGTACATAAAGAAATTAAGTAAAACATTGATAGACCATGGCAAAGAAAACCGTCGCAGGATTCCGCGATAAGTCGTCCACATCGGGACGCACGCACACCAAAGTAATTAAAATGGTAAAATCGCCCAAAACGGGAGCGTATTCTTTCAAAGAAGAAATGATTCCGAATGATGACGTGAAAGACTATTTCACGAAATAAATTCGTTAAAAATATTTAAAAACTTCCCTGTGCGTTTGCGCGGGGAAGTTTTTTATTGACCTATTTTGTAGCTTTGTATAAATTTGGAAGAAAGCGTTATCTAAGGAAAAAAGAAAAAAATCGTTTGTTCAAATATAAAAATGCTTATGGCTTTATTTGATATCTTCTCGAAAGGAAAAAAAGAGACCTTGGACAAAGGGCTCGAAAAAACCAAAGAAACTATTTTCTCGAAAATTTCGCGTGCCGTCGCCGGAAAATCGAAGGTCGATGATGATGTGTTAGACGAACTCGAAGAGGTTTTGGTTACGTCGGACGTGGGCGTAAACACCACGCTGAAAATCATCGAGCGCATCGAGGATCGCGTTGCACGCGATAAATACGTGAGTACGGACGAGCTCACCCGCATCCTCCGCGAAGAGATTGCCAACCTTTTGACGGAAAACCATTCATCGGACTTGGAAGAATTTTCCGTTCCCGAAGGACAAAAACCCTACACCATCATGGTCGTGGGCGTAAACGGTGTCGGGAAAACCACTACCATCGGCAAATTGGCGCATCAATTCAAAGAAAAAGGATTGTCGGTTTACCTTGGCGCAGCCGATACGTTTCGCGCGGCAGCCGTCGAGCAGTTGGTTGTCTGGGGCGAGAGGGTCGGCGTTCCGGTTGTGAAGCAGAAAATGGGTTCCGATCCCGCGTCGGTAGCCTTCGACACGCTAAGCTCGGCAAAAGCCAACAATGCCGACGTGGCTATTATCGATACGGCCGGCCGCTTGCACAACAAAATCAACCTGATGAACGAACTGACCAAGATAAAAAACGTGATGCAAAAAGTTGTTCCGGGCGCACCGCACGAAGTGCTGCTCGTCCTCGACGGCTCCACCGGACAGAATGCGTTTGAACAGGCCAAACAATTCACGGCCGCCACCGAGGTTACGGCATTGGCCATCACAAAACTCGACGGGACGGCAAAAGGAGGCGTGGTCATCGGCATTTCCGACCAGTTTAAGATTCCCGTGAAATACATCGGGTTGGGTGAAGGGATAGACGACCTGCAAGTTTTCCAACGGAAAACCTTTGTCGATTCGTTATTTAGCGAATAGTCCGTCTATGATTAAAAACAAAATAGATATCATCACGCTCGGATGTTCAAAAAATTTGGTTGACTCCGAATTGCTTATGCGGCAGCTTGTCGCCAACGGCTATACGGTGGATCACGACAGCGAAAAGCCGAAAGGAGAAATTGCCGTCATCAACACTTGCGGATTTATCGGCGATGCGAAAGAAGAATCGGTCAATACCATCCTGTCGTTTGCCGAAGCCAAAAAGAACAAGAAACTGCGCAAACTTTTTGTAATGGGATGCCTCTCGGAACGTTACAAAGAAGAATTGGCCGCCGAAATTCCCGAAGTAGATGCTTTTTACGGCAAATTTGCGTGGAAAAACCTGATTGCGGACTTGGGAAAATCCTACAAGCAGGAACTGTCTCACGAACGCCGCATCGCCACACCCCGACATTATGCTTTTCTGAAAATATCGGAAGGTTGCAACCGTAGCTGTTCGTATTGCGCCATCCCGTTGATAACGGGCAAGTACAAATCACGGCCGATGGAAGAAATCGAAGAAGAAGCCCGCCGCTTAGTGGCTTCGGGCGTGAAGGAACTTCAATTTATCGCGCAAGACCTGACTTATTACGGATTGGATTTGTATCAATCGATGAAGCTACCCGAATTAGTGGAGCGCATCTCCGATATCGAGGGCTTAGAGTGGATTCGGCTGCATTACGCCTATCCGGCGCATTTTCCCTACGATTTATTGCGGGTCATGCGCGAGAGACCAAACGTATGCAACTACCTCGACATTGCGCTGCAACACATCAGCGATAACATGCTGAAAATCATGCGACGAAATATTAGCAGGCAAGAGACCATCGATTTGATAAAACGTTTCCGCGACGAAGTTCCGAACATCCACCTGCGCACAACGATGATGGTAGGTCATCCGGGCGAAACGGAAAAAGACTTCAACGAACTGATTGATTTTGTGAACGATATGCGTTTCGAGCGTTTGGGGGCATTTCCCTATTCCCACGAGGAAGATACTTATTCCGGCGAACACTACGCAGACAATATTCCCGCATCGGTAAAGCAAGAGCGCATGGATGTGCTGATGGCAGTGCAAGAGCACATTTCGCTATCAATCAACGAATCAAAAATCGGAAAAACGTCCAAAGTGATTATCGACCGCGAAGAAGAGGACTACTACATCGGCCGCACCGAATTTGACTCTCCAGAAGTCGATGGAGAGGTTTTGGTCGGGAAAGAAAAGAAACTGAAGCCGGGGAATTTTTACAGCGTAAAAATCACATCGGCGCAAGCTTTCGACTTATATGCAAACATTGAATAACCCATATAAAGAAACACAAATATGACACACAAAGACCTTATCTCCGAATTGGCCAAACGGCTCGACTGGACGCAATCGAAAACGTCAGAGACACTCGATGCCGCCGTTGACCTGATAAACGAAAATTTAGCCGAAAACGCTCAAATTTCCATACAAAACTTCGGATCCTTCGAGACGAAGAAGATGGCTGTGCGCGTTTCGGTGAATCCGCTCACACAAGAACGTTTTTTAGTTCCTCCTAAGATTGTGGCGACCTTTAAACCCGCTCCGGGAGTGAAAGACAGGCTGCAAAACCATTTAAAAACAAAATAAAACCCGGCGACGATGGAAACAAATAAGAAATTGAACTTTCAGGATCTGGCCGATTTATTGGCTGAAAAAACGTCGATATCGAAACAGGATAGCGAATCGTTTTTGAAGGAGCTGTTTGCTATCATTCCCGAATCGATCACGGAAGAAGAACCCGTTAAACTGAAAAATTTGGGAACCTTCAAACTTACGCTCATCCAGTCGCGCGAAAGCGTGAACGTCAATACGGGCGAGAAAATTGAAATCCCCTCGCACTACCGCTTGGGATTCACACCGGCGTCAACGCTCAAAGAACTGGTAAACAAACCCTTTTCGCACTTCGAAAACGTGCTGCTTAACGAAGGCGTTTCGTTCGACGGCATCGCCGAAGACACAAACACGCCCGATTTTGAAGAAGAAGAACAGACAGAAGACCGTATGGAAGATAAGAGCACCGTCATTCCGGTCGTTGAGGAAATCACCCTTTCGGAAACAACAGTAGAACCTGACCTTTCGATAGTAGAAGTTGAAGACTTGAAAACCAATGACATAAACGCTGCGACACCCGAAGATAAAAAAACACCAGAAATAGTTGATACAGAATTAATTAGCGTTGTTTATCCTGTATTGAAAACGAAAGAAACTGTTGAGCCGAGAGATTTTCAGTCGCCAAAAAAGAAATCGAAACCGAACGCCAACCTGTTTGTTGCAGCCGGAATAGTCGCCGTCATTGCGATCACTGCTTTTTTTTTGTTCCATCAAAAAAACGCAAACCTTAGAAGCCAAGTAGCAAAACATCAGCAAATTGAAGCTACAAGCGACGTTGTTGAAGAAACGCCGTCTGTCTTGCCCGATACCGTCGCCTTTCGGGATCAAACGCCTCCGGAAACGACAGCGGCGATAATACCCGACACCGTTACCCTGACCGCAGGAAAAACGCTCCGTTTGATAGCCTTAGATAAATTCGGCAGTCGCGAATTTTGGGTCTATATCTATCTAAAAAACAAAGATAAAATAAAAAACCCCAACGTCATTCCCATAGGAACAAAATTCCTTTTACCCGACCCATCGGAATACGATATCGACGCCGACAACCCCAAATCGGTTGCCAAAGCAAAAGAGATCGGGGATGAAGCGTTGAAAAAGTTTCGGTAAATTTACTGCTTCGTGAACAACAACGTTTCCTCATTCCGCGATTTCACTCACGGAGACATATTCCGCCAACTCGTTAAGCTGTCGATGCCACTGATGGCCATCAGTTTCATGCAAATGGCATACAGTTTAATCGATTTGGCATGGGTGGGACGTTTGGGAAGCAAATCCGTGGCGGCAGTCGGCGCCATGGGGATGCTTGTTTGGATGATGAACTCGATAGCCTGCATCTCGAAAGTCGGCGCCGAAGTGTCCATCGGGCAGTCCATCGGCGCGAAGCGCTTCGACAAAGCGGCCGTTTGCGCATCCCATACCACAATGATAGCGCTTGCGCTGGGCTTATTTTTCGGATGCCTGTTTTTTTTCGCGCCTCAATTTTTCGTCGCTTTTTTTAAGTTGTCGCCCGAAATATCGGTAAAAGCGGTTAGTTTTCTGCGAATTATAGCCATTGCCATCCCCTTCCTTTTTCTGAACCTCAATTTCGCCGGGATTTACATCGGAACGGGACGGAGCGATATTCCTTTCTATTTCAGCCTTGTGGGACTTGTCATCAATATAATTCTCGACCCTCTGTTGATCTTTGGCCTCGTCCCGCCATTCCCCGCCCTGAAAACCGACGGGGCGGCAATCGCCACCGCCTTTTCGATGTTTGTTGTATCGGTTCTGTTCTTGTTCCACCTGAAAAACAAGAACCGGCTGATGAGCCGTTTCCCATTATTTACGCGCCCCCGTCCCGATTACGTTTTCAAAATTTTAAAGTTGGGCTTGCCCGTAGCGGCGATGAACGTGTTTTTCGCCATTATCAACATGAATTTGGTTCGGATAGCGTCGATCCACGGCGGACATTTGGGCATAACCAGCCAAACGACGGGCGGCCAAATAGAAGGTATTACGTGGAACACATCACAGGGATTTGCCACGGCTCTCGGCAGTTTTGTGGCGCAAAATTATGCGGCCGGAAACATGCAACGCGCCAAAACGGCATACCGATACACGCTGCAAATCATGGGCATTTTGGGTGCGGTGGTTACAGCCGCCTTCCTGTTGTTCGGATCTTCCATCTTTTCGATTTTCATTCCCGAAAAAGCGGCTTACGAAGCGGGAGGCGAATACCTGTTCATCATCGGCATTTCTCAACTGTTTATGATGCTCGAACTAACCACTCAGGGGATGTTCAACGGCATCGGTCGTACAACGCCTCCTGCCGTTATCAGTATGACACTCAATTTTATACGAATACCATTGGCTATGTTTCTCGCGACAAAAATGGGCATTACCGGCGTTTGGTGGGCTATTGCGATTTCAACCATCATCAAGGGCACGGTATTGCCTTTGTGGTTTTTATGGATGAAATTCCTATTAAAAAAGGATTGTACTGATGGATAAATTTCCGTACTTTTGCATCAAATTAATTGCATAAATAATGACAAGAACGATCGTCCATAAGTTGAAATCAATATCAGCCGTTTTTCTGCTGGCGTTGTTTGTGTCTTACTGGTCGATTTGTGTTTTCTGTATGCACTCGCATACGGTTAATGGAAAACTGATAACACATGCACATCCATTCCCTAAAACACCTCATCAGCATAACGATGATGATTATTTGCTGATCGATAATCTTACGCATTACAACGCATTGCCCGATATTATTACCGATCACTCCGTTACAGTTTTCCGGCAACTGTTAGAAAATATTACCGCATTTTTTTCTGAACAAGTTTATCGTTGCGAACCTGTTTATCTCTTACTTCGCGCTCCTCCTTTTTGTTGACACACCATTTGCATGGAAAAATTATTCCCTGCATTTCATTCTTTTAAATCATCTTTCGTTTGACGAATACTTTTGACGTATCCGCAAAACGGGCATTTTATTTTGTGTATAACATAAAAAACAATAACAATGTACAAATCCATTTATATTTCCTTTTGCCTGCTTTGTCTTGCAGTCGCTACATTCGCTCAAAAGCCGAAACCAAGCGACGCAAACATTTTCGGACATATTGTCGATACGGATGGCGAACACATCCCTTACATGTCTGTTTTTATCAAAAATACAACTCTCGGCACAGTTACAGATGCTTCGGGGCATTACTCGTTCAAAAACCTACCCGAAGGCGAACTGATTATAGGAGTGCAGGGAATTAGTTACGAGCCGCAGGAAAAGAAGGTAGTAATGCATCGGAACGAGACTCAGGAAATTAATTTCGTTATCAAAGACGATGTCTTGAACCTTCAAGAGGTAGTTGTAACCGCCGGTCGCAGCAAGCAACTCAGAACCGAAGCGCCGATAATTGTAAACACCATCGGGATAAAAACGCTCGAAAACACCCAATCTGCCGTCCTTGGCGAAGGGCTGAATTTCTGTACCGGTCTGAGATACGAAAACGACTGCCAAAATTGCGGCTTCTCGCAAATCCGTATGAACGGGATGGAAGGTCCGTATTCGCAAATTCTTATCAACAGCCGCCCTGTTTTCAGCGGATTAGCCGGAGTTTACGGCCTCGAACTTA
>JAISUH010000079.1 GCA_031272205.1 Dysgonamonadaceae bacterium
CCCGAAACGATGCAGGAACATTCGCAAGTAGCGCAGCAAGGCGGCGAAGTTGCCCGCAACGCCCGCCTCGAACTCGAAGCCAAAACAGGCAAAGCCGTAGTTTCGCCGCTCAATGCCAAAAAGGGAATTTTGCTCGGCAAACAGGATGAAAACAATAGATTAACAAGTTTGTCGTACGATTAAATTTCGTTTTTTATAAGTCTTGTCCGAAAAAAATTCCTATCTTTATAGTCAGAACCGTTTTTTTTTAATTTAATCCAATATGAAAAAATTATTTTTAATCGTATGCTGTACGGTAAGCGTGTTGGCGCAAGCTCAAGTAAAATTATCGTTCAACCCCGAAAAAGGGGAACGCTACCAGTATATCAGCAAAACAGAAAGCACGGCCAAACAACAGATCATGGGGCAAGAAATACCCATGAGCACGGTTATGGAGATGTCTTTCGATATGACCGTCAAAGAAAAAACCGAAGATGAGATCCGTTTGGAATGTATTTATAACGATATCCTTATGTCTATCTCCAGCCCAATGATGGAAGTCAAATACGATTCAAAAAATCCTGCTGAAAACCCGACAAAAATGGACAAAATGATGTCTCAGATTCTTGGGGCTTTGGCAGGAAAGAGCATTATTGTCGATTTTGAGCCGAACGGTTCCGTAAAATCCATATCCGGTTTCGATGCGATCATGAAGGATATGTTAGATGGCCTGCCCGAAAATCCTGAGATGCAACAAATGGCAAACGCTTCCATGCAGTCGTTCGACGACAAAGCCATAAAAAACATGTTTGAACAAGCGTTCAAAATATATCCGGAACAAGCGGTGAATATCGGCGACAGCTGGCAAGGCGGTATTTCAATGGCCATGATGGGTGCAGACAATCAAATAAACAATACGTATCAGCTCAAATCGATAGAAGAAGGAAACGCCGTTATCAACGTTTCATCGGTGTTCAATTTGATGCCCGCCGGCTTGGAAGGAGCCTTGAAAGGCGAACAAAAAGGAGAAATCCGTATCGATATCAAAACAGGTATGCCCATAAGTTCAACGGTTACACAAACCAGCAAAGGCAGTTTTGAAGCGCAAGGTATGGAGTTGCAAATGGAAGTCGTTTCGAAAATCACATTCGAGCAAAAAAAATAACAAAATCCTTATCCCCCCAATCAAAACTTTTTTATGCCAACTTTGTTATTTAAAATGCAAAGTATAACAAATCTTATATAGAAACAATGAAAAAATTAACGATCATCGCGGCAATCATCATTGCCGGCAGTGCAGCATTTATGGCTTGCAGCAGTAAAAAACAAACAACAACAGCTCAAAAACCCGAACCGATGTACATTGGCGACAATGCCAAAAACAAAACCGCGTGGGAAGGCACATACGCCGGTACGCTACCCTGCGCCGACTGCGAAGGCATAGATACACGGGTAACGCTGAATGGCGACGGAACCTACACGCTTGTGCAGGATTATATCGACGGAAACAACGGAGAACCTTTCTCTACATCCGGAAAATTTAAATGGAGCGCCCTCGGAAACACGGTTACGTTTTTTAACGACAAAAAAGAGATCGTGAATCATTTTGCCGTGGGCGACAACCGTCTCACGCAACTCGATATGAAAAGCAATCCGATTACGGGCGAACACGCCAAAGACTACATTTTAGCCAAACTCGACAAGAACCTCTTCGGAAAACGCTGGCGGTTGACCGAACTGAACGGAAAGCCGGTGAAAGACGCTACCGCGTTCATCACGCTCAACGAGCAGGGACACGTGAACGGCAATCTGGGTTGCAATACGCTGACAGGGTCTTACCGACTGAAAACAGGCAACAGGATTCGTTTCAACGAACTTGCCATAACGCAAAAAATGTGCATCGACATGCAGGTCGAGAACGAGCTCAAACGGGTATTCGATATTATCGACAGTTACAGCGTAACCGACAGCGAATTAGCGCTTACACGCGCCAAAATGGCTCCGCTCGCCCGATTCACGGCCGAATATCTGCAATAAGAAAAAGCGTAAAAAAATCAAAGGCTGTTCCAAAAAATTCCGGAACAGCCTTTATTTTTCCATACTCCCATTTCAATCGACAACCCGTTGCCTCCCGTAAATCGGAATGTATTCACGCCGTAGCCGTTTATCCAACAGATTCTTCTTCTCGGCTTGCCTGACTAATTTTTCCAAGGCTTTGTCGCGGTCTTTTCCCGAATTGAAATCATCCGACAGGAACAAAACGGAAAGGATATCTTCGTCCACGGGCTTCACTCGTATAACGACGGTCTGGTTTTCGATGATGTCGTTCTTTACCATTGTGATGGTATAGTTTTTCTGAGGCTGACAATCAAATTCGATACCGTCATAACCCATGTTTGAAATGCGTATCCGCCTGATTTTATCGTTCTTAGGCACGATAATCGTCCCGCTGTTGTCCGACACGCTGCGACCAACTGCCTTGCCCGAAGGGTTGAGCATTTCGGCCAATACGCCATCCATGGCATAACCGTCCGACGAATAAATACAGATGAGGGTCGTATCTTTTTTTGCCGGAGAGTTCGTGTCCACAGTCGTTTTTTCTTTCGAATAATCGCCCGTGTGTATCAACAGATAGTCGTTGAAATATTCGTAAGTTCCCTCGCCCATCACCTGCGTGAACAACGCGCCAAAGCCGCTCAAACAAAAGACAGCCTTTCCATTGGACAACACAAGCGAGTCTGTCCCGTTTTTATAAGTCCCGTCAATATTTTGGGCAGATGACAGAAAGACGGACAAGAACAACGAACAAACAAGAACCAAATTTTTTTTCATCAACAGTCTATTCTTCTTTTTGTGTGGCCTCGTATTCTTTCAGCAATTTATCCTGCACATCGGCCGGAACAAGTTCGTAACTCGAAAATTTCATCGAGAACGAAGCGCGGCCTCCGGTCAGCGAACTCAACGAGGTGGAATAGTTTGACATTTCTTTCAACGGAACTTTCGCTTTGAGCTTCTCAAAACCTTTTTCGCTTTCCATTCCCATAATCATGGCGCGACGGCCTTGCAAATCGCCCATTACATCGCCCATATAATCGCCGGGCACAGAAACGGTAACATCATAAATCGGTTCGAGAATCTTCGGCCCCGCGTTTTTGAACGCCGTGCTAAAAGCGTTGCGTCCGGCGAGCATAAACGATATTTCGTTGGAGTCCACCGGGTGCATCTTCCCATCATAGACAATCACGCGCACGTCGCGGGCGTATGAACCCGTCAGCGGCCCCTGTTCCATGCGTCCCATGATGCCTTTGAGGATGGCGGGCAAGAAACGCGCGTCGATAGCGCCGCCCACAATGCTGTTCACGAAAATCAGCTTTCCGCCCCAATCGAGATCGATGGTCTGCACGTCGCGTGCCTGCACTTTAAATTCCTGACCGTTGAATCGGTAAACGTCGGGCATGGGCAGGTCTTCGGTATAGGGTTCCACGATGAGATGCACTTCGCCAAACTGCCCTGCCCCACCCGATTGTTTTTTGTGTCGGTAATCGGCGCGGGCGGCTTTGGTGATGGTCTCGCGGTAAGGTATCTTGGGTTCGAGGTATTCGATTTCGATTTTGTCGAGGTTCTCAATGCGCCATTTCAAGGTCTTTAAATGAAATTCTCCTTGACCCGAAACAATGGTTTGCTTTAATTCTTTTGAGATTTCCACAATCCACGTGGGGTCTTCCTCTTTCATGCGAGTGAGCGCTTCGCTCAATTTTTCGGCATTGGCTTCATTGAGCGGTTTGATGGCTCTGCGGTAACGCGGTTCGGGATATTTGATGAAATCGAAACGGTTATTTCCGCCCTTCGCGTTCAGCGTGTTTCCGGTGCGCACGTCTTTCAACTTCACGGCCGCGCCGATATTTCCGGCAACAAACTCTTCGGCTTTCGTGCGGATTTGACCCGCCACGGAATAGAGCTGCGCCAAACGTTCTTTTCCGGGACGGTCAGCGTTAGTGAAATCATCACCTTCTTTTACCGTTCCCGACATCACTTTGAAGTACGAAACCTCGCCAATATGCGGTTCGACGGTCGTTTTGAAGAAGAAAAGGCTCGCCGGAGCCGAAGCGTCGGGTTGCACCTCCTCGCCCTCGGCATTTTCGGGGGCGGGCATTTCGTCGGGCGACGGAGCCACCATATTGAGGAAATTCATCACGCGGTGCACCGCCATATTTTTTTCGGCCGAACAGCAGAAAACGGGAAGCATGTCGCGGGCAAGAAGTCCTTTGTGGATGCCTTCGCGCATTTCTTCTTCCGACAGGGTCCCCTGCTCGAAATATTTTTCCATCAGTTGCTCGTCGTTTTCTGCGGCGGCTTCGAGCAGAACTTTGAAATATTCTTCGGCGCGATCTTTTTCTTCGGCCGGAATGTCCAAAACATCGGGTGCCGTAGCGCCCGGTTTCCATTTATACATTTTTTGTTTCAACACATCGACGATAGCGTCAAACGCCAACCCGTTGCTCACAGGATATTGAACGGGGATGACTTTGCTGCCGTACATTTCCTTTAAGCCGGCAACCGTGTTTTCATAATCCGATTTTTCGTGGTCTATCTGGTTGACAAGAAACATCAACGGCTTCTGCAATTTTTCCGCATAACGAAACTGATTCATCGTACCCACTTCCACGCCATTGTAGGCATTGATGAGCATCAGCGCCATATCGGTTACATTGAGGGCTGAGGTAACTCCGCCAACAAAATCATCCGATCCCGGACAGTCGATGAAATTCATCATTTTTTCTTTCCACTCGATGGAAAGCACGGTAGAAAACACCGAATAACCGTATTCTTTTTCAACGGGGAAGTAATCACTGACGGTATTCGAGCCCGAAACCGTCCCGCGGCGTTTTATCATGCCACTCTCGAAAAGCATAGCTTCTGCGAGTGTGGTCTTGCCTGCTCCCGAACTGCCGATGAGGGCGATGTTCTTAATTTCATTTGTTTTATACACTTTCATAACTTGATTATAGTTTTAGTATGTTGAAATTGCAAAATTAAAACGACTTTGCTTTGTGCTTGAACCGCAAAGTCGTGTGTGTGTGAAAAAAGCGGTCGCAAGTTAGAAAAAAGTGATGAAAAAAAGGAATAATGAAATATGTTTTAGAGCATCTATTTTCAGGATATGCCCAGCATTTTTTTTGCTTTATCTTCATTCGACAGGAAAGTGAAAATGTTTTCATATAAAAAAATCATCCTCATTGGCACGGGTTTGAAAGCCTTGCGCCAATGAGGATGATTCCCCGTCCCGCGAAAAATTATTTCACGATTTTCAATTCCTTAATAATTTGGGGCGCATTCATAATCTTGTCAATCGTGTAGAGCACGTAACGGATATCTACGCTGATGGTGCGCTGCATTTCGGGTTCGAAAACAATATCGCCGCTCAATGCTTCCCAGTTGCCGTCGAAAGCTAATCCTATCAGTTCGGCTTTCCCGTTGAACACCGGACTGCCCGAATTTCCGCCGGTGATGTCGTTGTTGGAAAGGAAGCAGGCATTCAACTTCCCGTCCTTACCGGCATAACGGCCAAAATCGCCCTGCCTCAACAAATCGAGGACATAGGACTGCACATTAAACTCGGGATCGCCCGGTTTTTGTTTTTCCAAAACGCCGTCAGTAGTACTGAAATAATCGTACCAAACGGCGTCGCGGGGCTTGTATCCCTTCACCGAACCGTAGCTGAGGCGCTGCGTGAAGGTAGCGTCGGGATAGAACGCGGTCTCAGGGTTCATTTCCATGAGGGCTACCATAAACAGGCGTTCGCTCTGCATGATTTTTTCGTAAGACGAAATCATCGCTTCCGTCAGTTCATAGCCCATATCCTTCACAGAAAGGGCGAGTTGCATCGCCGGATCCTTGGTAAGCATTTGTATATCGGCGGTTTTCAGCAATTCGAGGAGGGCAGGCAGATTCACAAATTTGGAGTTGGCAAACAGCCATTCGGCATATTTTTGGTAGTCGCCGTCAAATTCATCGTTGATGGTCTTGTAAATATCGGGGTGATATTTTTCGGGAACACGCTCGGCATAGAGCTTCATCAACGCGGGCAACACTTTTTTGTCGAGTTCAGGCTCGTAGTCTTTGTAGGAATCAATCAGCCGGTTTTTTATGAAATTTTCCTTGTCTTGTTCCGTCCCACCGGAATCGAATTGCAGGAGGGTATTGGAGAAACGGATAAGTTCGATGCCGTTGTTAAACGTTTCGAGAAAATAGGTGGTGTATTTCGCCGCCTCGTCAGACCGGACGTAGGCGTTGCGCAACGTATCGAGCATACCGCCGTATTTGGCTTTATTAGCGGAATTCGAATCAATCCACTTGGTCATGTCCGATTCTATTTTTTCTTTTTTTGCCAGCACGTTCAGTTTGATGAGCGCCTCATTCATCCCCATCGCATTTTTCCAATAGTTGGAACTTCCGGCATATTTTGATGCGTATTTGATGCGAATGGCGTCGCTTTTGGTCATGGCGTTCCACCAAATATCCTGTTTTACGCCGCGTACTTCGATGCGGGGTTTGTTGTCCGACTCCATCATCTGGCGGATACCCCACGACGACAAATAGCGGTTAGTACTGCCCGGATATCCAATGGTCATGGCATAATCGTTTTCTTTCACGCCCGCTATCGAGACCGGCACCACGTATTTAGGCTTGTACGGCCGGTTCCCGATGTTGTATCCGGCGGGCTTGTTGTTTTTATCGGCATACACGCGGAAAACCGAAAAATCGCCCGTTTGGCGGGGCCACATCCAATTATCGGTATCGCCTCCGAATTTTCCGATGGACGACGGCGGCGTTACGACCAAGCGCACATCGCGAAAAACGTCATAAACCACCTTATAATATTTATTTCCGTTGTAAAAGGGGATGATGCGTGCAGAGACGAAAGGACTTTTTTCGTATTCCTGCAAAATATCGTTAGTCAGCGAATCGATGACATTGTTGCGTTGTATTTCGTTCAATACTGACGGCACTTTCGACAGGATTTGATCGGTAACTTCTTCCATGCTGCGCAAAAACGAAACGGTGAGGCCGTCAACCGGAAGTTCATCCGCTTTCTGCGCGGCGGCAAACCCGTCTTTCAGGTAATCGTGTTCAACGGAACTCAACTTTTGAATCGAGCCATAGCCGCAATGGTGATTGGTGAATATCAGCCCCTGTTTGGAAACGGCCACACCCGAACAGCCGCGCCCGAAGATAACCACCGCATCCTTCAGCGACGGATTGTTTTCGTCATACAATTTGTTGATGGGGAATGTGAATCCCAATTCCTTCATACGGGCAACGCTCTCGCGGTTCAACTCTTTCAGCAGCCACATGCCTTCGTCGGCTTTTGCCATCAGCGCAATCAACACAACAGCTACGGTCAGCAATAATTTTTTCATCTTATTTATCTGTTTATGAATGTTTGAAATAAATTTCTTATTTTTTGAAATAATGCCCGATAACGGGAATTTCCCGCAAAGGTACTTCTTTTTTGATAACGGCCGCAATATAAATTGCCACAATAACGGTGCTGACGAACATCCGCAACCATACATTGTCGATATATTGGTGCGAAAGCGCAATACCGGCGAATAGAGCCAAGGCCAACGCCAAAAAAGTTGCCGCCGATTTTATGTTGTAGTTTATCGGATAGTATTTTTGACCGAGGAAATACGAAGCGAGCATCATCGCAATGTTGGCGAAGAACGAGGCCCAAGCGCATGCCATATACCCAAACTGAGGCACAAAGAAAATGTTCACAGCCAAGGTTATCGCCATCCCGAAAATCGAAAGATAGGCGCCCCATCGCGTTTTATCGGTTAATTTGTACCACAACGACAAGTTGAAATAAACGCCGAAAAACAGTTCGCCCATCATCACAATCGGAACAATGCGCAAACCCTCGTGGTAAGTCGATTTCAACAGGTATTTGATGACGTCCATATAGCCCATCACCACTAAAAAAATGAGTAGTCCGAACAGAATGAAATAGCGGGTCGCTTCCGAATAGGCTGTACGGCTACCGTCGCCCGACTCTTTGTTTTTCGCGAAGATAAAGGGCTCGAACGCATAACGGAAAGCCTGTGCGAACATGACCATTATCACCGCAATCTTAAACGACGCCGTATAAATGCCCAACTGATCCATCTTATCGAATTCAGTGGAGAGATACGGGTAAAGAATCTTGTCGAGGTTCTGATTCATGATTCCGGCGATGCCCAATACCAGCAACGGGAGCGAATAAGCGAGCATTTTCTTCAGCAGTTTCGAGTCGAAAACGTATTTTACGCAAAGTTGCGGCGAAAGAAGCAGTAAGCGTATCGATGAAGCTAACAGATTGGATATAAGTATATAATCTACTCCATTCCGGATGTCGAACCACGCAAACGTTTCGGGAAATTTGACGGCCAACCACGGACAGGCGACGAAGAAAAACAGGTTGAACACGATCGTCGCCACCACATTCAGGATTTGAATGCAGGCAAAACGGATCGGACGTTTTTGATACCTCAAATAGGCAAACGGTATCGCGCTGAACGCATCCAATCCGAGGATGACAATCAACAGCAGTACATAATGCGCTTTGATGTTGGGATCTCCGAAAACGGTGGTGATGGGTTGCAAAAACAGCAACGCCAGCGCCACAAAAAACAGCGAGGTAGTCCCTATACTGATGAGCGTAGTGGAATAAACAACGCTTGGATTCTCTTTTTCTTTGTTCGCGAAGCGGAAAAGACCGGTCTCCATCCCGTAAGTCAAAACGACAATTATCAGCGCTGTCCAACTATACAAAAGACCCACAACGCCCATTTGCGACTGACTGACAAGCATATAACTCCACAACGGCGTCAGCAGCCAATTCAGGAACTTTCCCAAAATGCTGCTTATTCCGTAAATGGCCGTTTCTTTTGCCAATGTTTTCATACCTCCAGCCATACCTCGTTTACGAATAATTTAAAAATAGACATCGCAGATTTTAATTCGCAAAGGTAACATTTTTCCCCAAAGTAAATATATAACCTAATTTTAAATCCTGCAAGCAAGGTGAAAAAAAACACTTTTCTCCGCAAGAAATTAAAGCATATTTAGGAAAAAGCATACGCATATTTCAAAAAAAACAACTTACTTTGCAACTTAAAATCAGAATATACAATCCGAAGAGGAATTTATGGCACAACAGGAAGAAGTTTTTAAAAAACTCATTGCGCATTGCAAGGAATACGGTTTTGTGTTTCCTTCGAGCGAAATTTACGACGGGCTGGCTGCCGTGTATGATTACGGACAGAACGGCGTGGAACTCAAAAACAACATCAAACGCTACTGGTGGGACGCGATGACGATGCTCAACGACAACGTAGTGGGCATTGACGCGGCTATTTTTATGCACCCCACCACTTGGAAAGCAAGCGGACACGTCGATGCCTTCAACGACCCGCTTATCGATAACCGCGATAGCAAAAAACGCTACCGCGCCGACGTGCTGATAGAGGAACTGTTGGCAAAATTCGACGACAAAATCGAAAAAGAGGTGGAAAAAGCCGCCAAACGTTTCGGCGAAACCTTTGACGAAGCACTTTTCCGCCAGACCAACCCGCGTGTGGTGGAAAACCGCGAAAAACGCGATGCGCTGCACGCTCGTTTCACCAAAGCATTGAACGACAGCAATTTGGATGAACTCAAACAGATTATCGTTGATTATGAGGTGGTTTGCCCCATTTCAGGTACGAAAAACTGGACGGATGTGCGTCAGTTCAACCTGATGTTTGCCACCGAAATCGGCTCCACAGCTGACGGTGCAATGAAAATTTACCTCCGTCCCGAAACCGCGCAGGGCATTTTTGTCAACTTCCTCAACGTGCAAAAAACAGGACGTATGAAAATCCCGTTCGGAATAGCACAAATCGGCAAAGCATTTCGTAATGAGATAGTTGCACGGCAGTTTATTTTCCGTATGCGCGAATTTGAGCAAATGGAAATGCAATTTTTCGTGCGTCCGGGCGAGGAAATGAAGTGGTTTGAATACTGGAAACAGTTCCGCCTGCGCTGGCACAAAGCGCTGGGATTGGGCGACCACAAATACCGTTTCCACGACCACGACAAATTGGCGCACTATGCCAACGCCGCCACCGATATTGAGTTCGAGATGCCGTTTGGTTTTAAGGAGGTGGAGGGCATCCACTCGCGCACCGATTTCGACCTCGGCAGCCACGAAAAATATTCGGGCAAAAACATCAAATATTTCGACCCCGAATTGAACGAAAGTTATGTGCCTTACGTCATCGAAACATCGATTGGCGTTGACCGCACCTTCCTTTCGATAATGGCGGCAGCTTACGATGAGCAGACACTCGAAGGCGGCGACAGTCGCGTGGTGTTACACCTGCCCGCCGTGCTTGCGCCCGTGAAAGTGGCGGTATTGCCCTTAGTAAAAAAGGACGGCTTGCCCGAGAAAGCCCGCGAGGTAATGAATTTGCTGAAATTCGATTTCAAAGCCGTGTATGATGAAAAAGACAGCATCGGCAAGCGTTACCGCCGTCAGGACGCCGTTGGCACGCCCTTCTGCGTAACCATCGACCACGAAACACTTGAAAACGAAACCGTTACAATCCGCCACCGCGACAGTATGCAGCAGGAAAGGGTAAAAATTTCGGAACTTTACGGAATTATTGAAAATGAAGTAAGTTTGAAAAGTTTGTTGAAAAAACTGTAAATCAAATATTAAAATAACAAGATAAGATGAAATTAAAACATTTATTGTTTGTCCTTTTTGCTTTCACAGCGCTTGTTTCGGCTTGTAACGACGACGACAACGAAATCGACACGGAATGGAAAGAAGCCAATGAAGCCAAGTTTGCAGAAATTGCCGCCAATTCCGGATACAAGAAGCTGGAATCGCAATCGAACAACGGCTACATTATGTATAAAGTGCTCAATGAGGGAAGCGGCGACAAAAGTCCCTTTTTCTCGGACAATGTAAAGGTGAAATACCAAGGCTGGTTCAAATACGATTGGAACAAAGCCGATACCTATATCGATGAGAACGAAAATTACATTACCAATAAGAATGTATTCGATAAATCCCTTGTTACGCCCGCCTCGTTTAAGGTATCGAGCCTTGTAGATGGTTTTTCCACCGCTCTCCAGTACATGGTTGTGGGCGACAAATGGGAAATTTGGATTCCTTGGAAATTAGGTTATGGTGCAACAGGATACAGCTCCGGCAGCATAGCCGGATACACTACCTTAGTTTTCGAGATTGAATTGGTAGAAATTGTGGAATAGCTTTTCACAAAGAAGACAACAATTTTTCGATGGCACGCCGCACCTCTGCTCGCGTGCCATTGAACTTATTGACCATCACCGAGAAAACCAATTTCTTGTCGCCCGACACCAAATAACCGGCATAGCATTGCACTCCTCCGATACTGCCGCTTTTCATGCGGATTATGCCCTTATATGCCGTGTTTGTCATGAAACTGCGCACCGTGCCTTCTTCTCCCGCTTTCGGCAACGAATCGAAAAAGACGGCAGAATTTTTGCCCGCGTACATGTAAGCCAATAAATCGGTCAGGAATTTGGGGCTGATAGCGTTTTGCGGGGCAAGGCCGCAACCGTCGTACATTGTTAGGGCTTTCGTGTCGATGCCTTTCGATTTCCAAAAGAGATCAATAGCATTGATACCTTCCTGCAAGGCATCGCTGTAAATATCGGTGTTTCGGGTTCGTCCGACGGTTCGGATAAGGTGTTCGGCATAATGATTGTTGCTTTGTACGTTTATCTCGCGGATCATCTCGCTCATCGGCCGCGAACGGTATTCAAAAAGGGGAGTTCCTATTTTGTAGGGCTGGGTTTTGTCCGTCTCGCAAAGGCGCGAAACATAATCCCTGCGCGAGGTTTCCACTTTCTCGATTTCAAAGCCGGAACGGCGCAAATAGTCCGCCATCGTTTCGCCGAGCAACAGTCCCGGATCAGGGATATCGCCTTTGATGCTAAATTCCGCGCGTCCTGCGGGGATATCGCCGCGAAGGCTTCTCTCATACGAGAACGGCATGCCGTAAATATATCCGTTATCTTGTCCCAGCGTATTCAACGTCAGGTAATTATCGAAAGTAAGGCCTTTTATCGCGGGCTCGGTACGGATAATTTGCGGACAAACATTGCGGCTCGTCGTATTGAAAAACAATTTGTAGGTATTGTCGAAAATGCTGATACCGTAAGCTCCCGACGCATAATAATTACCCATATCCACCCATGTCCATTCGGGGGAAATACCCATGTAACCGAAGCGATTATCGACCACATAAACCGAATATTTTTTGTCCGCCGGCAATTTTCTTCTCAATTCCGATGCGCAATGGATGAAGAAGGCATCGGGGTTATCGTCAAAAACGCTGCTGCCGAGCGTCGGATCGCCCGATCCGATAACCAATATGCGCGACGGATCGTCTTTATCCAAGGCCACAAGGGTTGTGTAGCAAAAGTCAGCGCCGAGTATTTCGGTGGCAACCGCCGTTGTAATCAGTTTTTGAACCGACGCAGGGGTAAGCGATTTGTCGGCGTTGTGCGACAACAGCGTCTTACCCCTGCTTAAATCTGCCACATTTACCCCCACCGAAGCATGTTTCAGCGCGGGATTGCGCAGGAATTGCTGCAAGGGCGTTTGGGCGGAGAGGAGATACGAAAACGAAATTAAAGAACAGACAAGAGCTGTTCGTTTAAAAAAATGATTTGTCGGCATGGGAATGGTCTTTTTTTTTCGAATAATTCAAACGGCTGAACTCATGCTGTTATCTTCTTCCCGTCTGCGTTACAACAGAGCTTCCGGATCGAGATTCCCGTGTTCGATATCGAGGAAATACTTGTAGGTTCCCACTTTCAATTCGGCGCAAGCGTCGTAATCACAAACGATAATACCTTTCGGATGCAGTTGCAATGCACTGATCGTCCACATCTGCGTGATTCCGCCTTCCACAGCGTGGTAAAGTGCACGCGATTTGTGGTGCCCGTTGACGAGAATCAGCACTTCCTTTGCATCGAGAACAGTGCCCACGCCCACGGTAAGAGCCGTTTTGGGAACTTTATTCACATCGTTATCGAAAAAGCGAGAATTGGCGATGATGGTATCCGTGGTCAGGGTTTTCACGCGCGTGCGGGATGTCAGCGACGAACCCGGCTCGTTGAATGCGATATGCCCGTCGGGGCCGATACCGCCCAAAAACAGATCAATACCTCCAACCATTTTGATGGTGTCTTCGTAGGCTCGACATTCCAATTCCAAATCGGGAGCGCATCCGTTCAGGATATGCACGTTCTCTTTCGGGATATCGATATGACTGAAAAAATTATTCCACATAAACGAATGGTAGCTTTCGGGGTGATCCTGAGGCAGGCCTACGTACTCGTCCATATTGAACGTGATGACATTTTCGAACGAAACAGCGCCCTGCTCATACAGTTTGATAAGCGCTTTGTAGGTTTTCAAAGGCGACGATCCGGTAGGCAAACCCAACTTGAAGGGTTGCTGGGGCGTCGGTTTTGCTTTGTTGATTTTTGCGGCGATGTAACTGGCTGCCCATTGTGCCATCAGATCCGCATCGGGCTGAATAATTAATCTCATACTATTTTTGTTTATTGATTTTTGCGAAAATTTTATGATCTAATCTCTTACTGCATCGGCATTTAACTTTTCAGCCATATTCCGACCCAGCGCGACGGCTTCTTCCAACGTCGCCGCATTGAGCGACTGTTTGATTTCGACCGAAGGTCCAACCGTCTCAAAACCGATGGTTTCCGAAAATTCCTTCAAGTGCTTTACGGCGGCTCCGGCCCATGTAAACCCTCCGAAATATCCGAAACAGCGGTTTTTCACCGCTCTGTTTTGTATGGCCGAGAGCAGAGATTCCACTCCGGGATAGAGTTTGTTGTTGTATGTGGGTGAGCCGATTATCAATCCCCGATATTTAAAAATATCGCGGATAATTTCCGAATGGTGGCTTTTCGAAACATTGTGCAGCACAATATTGCAGATGCCGTTGGCCGCAGCTTCCGCCGCAATAACCTCAGCCACCTGCTCTACATTCCCGTACATGCTCCCGTAAGCGATGACCAATCCTTTCTCGGCCTCGTATCTGCTGAGTTTATCGTAAAGGGACACTACTTTCCCAATGTTTTCTTTTTCGGTCCATACAGGGCCGTGCGTTGAGCATATTTTTTCGATTTCGATATCGGATAATTTTTTCAACGCTACCTGAACTTGCGAGCCGTATTTGCCAACAATATTGGAGTAGTAGCGAATCATTTCGTCTTCGTATTTTTCGGGAACGGTTTGCGTATCGAGAACGCCCCCGTCGAGCGTGCCGAACGAACCAAAGGCGTCGCCCGCGAAAATCGTTTTGTGTTCCTGTACATACGTCATCATGGTTTCGGGCCAGTGAAGCATGGGGGTGAGAAAAAATTGCAGGGTGCATTTCCCCAACGAGAGGATATCTCTATCTTTGATCATCTTAACGTTCTCGGTGATGTTGTAATATCCCTTCAACATGTCGGCCGTACGGTTGTTCCCTACGATTTGTATGTTGGGATAACGATTGACAAGCCATTCTATCGCACCCGAATGGTCGGGTTCCATGTGATTGATAATGAGATAATCAACAGGTTTTTTGCCCAAAACCGAATCTACTTTATTGAAGAATATTTCGGCGTAACAAATATCGACGGTATCAATCAATGCCACTTTTTCGTCGCGAATGATATAGGAGTTATACGAAACGCCTTTGGGCAACGGCCAAAGGTTCTCGAAGAGATGTTTTGTGCGGTCGTTCACCCCAACGTAAAAAATATTGTCTGAAATGTTTAATGGTTTATACATGTCTTTAAAATAAATGAAACATCGCTGTTATTTTTTCACAGGTTTCCGGTTCGCATTCCAAATAAGCCATATCCCCCATATAATGAAAGGGATGCTGAGCCATTGTCCCAGAATCAGCCCCGTGCTGTTCCGCATGGCGATTTCCGAGTCAACCTGCACGTTTTTAATAAATTCGACAAAGAAACGCGCCACGAAAATCATCGTGATGCCCACTCCGAGAATCAACCCCGGTTTATCTTTCGCCGTGGTTTTCCAATACAGGTGCATGGTAACCGCAAAAATCACGAGATACACCACGGCTTCGTATATTTGCGTGGGATGCGAAGGGTCGGAAAAAACGGGATTTGCACCCTGTTGCCATTGGGAAATATTGGTAATGAAACGAAATCCCCATGGCAAATCGGTCGTTCCTCCGTATATTTCGTGGTTCATTAAATTTCCAAGCCGAATCATGGCTGCCGCAAAGCCTGTGGGAACCATCACACGGTCGAAAGTCCACAAAGGAGTCATTTTCGTTACGTTTTTCGAATAGAGCAAAACCGCTATGATGATGCCGATAACGCCGCCGTGGCTTGCCAACCCGCCTTTATAGACTTTCAGTATCTCAACCGGATGAGCAAGGTAATAGGCGGGTTCGTAAAACAGGCAATGCCCCAGCCTCGCGCCGATAATGATTCCCAGCAGCATGTAAAAGAAAAGCGAATCGAACCACTTTTCGGAACGTTTTTCGGATATGAATATGCGCTGCACAACATACACCGCAACAATCAGGCCTATAACCCACAGGAGTCCGTACCAGCGGATTTCGCGGCCAAAAACGGTAAAAAGAGTAGGATCTACGTCCCACGTAACATTCAATAACATGGTCTTTTGTTTTTAATGTGGTACAAAGATAACTATTTTTGTTCAATAAGAAACATCGTATTTCATAATGAAGAATGGAGAATTGAAAGTGGAACGTGTAAAGACAGGCGAAGGCGCGAAAATTAAATGCGTTGTCTTGTACGCCTGAACCCACTTTTTGAAACGTCAATCTCTATAAGTAAAAACTTTTTCCTATTTTTGCAGGTCAGGAAAATCAACAATAAAAATTTACAAAATATATATGACAGACAAAAATAAAGAACTTACTTGGGACGACTTCGGTAAGACCGATTTGCTCCCCGAAGGACACTCGCTCGGCGACGTGTCGCTGATGTTCGAAAAAATAGAGGACGACGCTATCGAGGCGCAAATAAAAAAATTGCAGGACGCCAAAACGGCGAACGAGGTTGCCGAACAAGCCGGTGATGACGTTCCGAAGGTGAAAGAAAACGTCGCTTTCGAAGATTTCGAGAAACTTGATATCCGCGTGGCTACCGTTTTGGAATGTGAAAAAGTGCCGAAAGCCGACAAACTGTTGCGCTTCAAGCTCGATGACGGAATGGGCGGGCGTACCATCCTTTCGGGTATCGCCGAATATTACCCTGATCCGCAGGCGTTAGTGGGCAAACAGGTTTGTTTCGTTGCCAATTTCGAAGCGCGTAAACTGCGCGGATTCATGAGCGAAGGGATGATTCTCTCGGCGCAGGATACCGACGGCTCTTATTCGGTCGTTCAACCCTCAAAAAAAATAAAACCGGGAAATCCGGTACTCTAATCGCGGAAAAGAAGATTTTTATGCCGATAATCGGATAATCTTCCCTATTTTTGCAAAAAAAGATCATCGTAAAAAATCAAGATAATGAATAGAGATACACAGATTTTCGACATCATCGAAAAAGAGAAGCAGCGACAGTTGAAAGGAATCGAGCTTATCGCTTCCGAAAATTTCGTCAGCAATCAAGTGATGGAAGCCATGGGCTCTGTCCTCACCAACAAATATGCCGAAGGCTATCCCGGCCGCCGCTATTACGGCGGTTGTGAGATCGTAGATTTGAGCGAACAATTGGCGATCGACCGCCTGAAAAAACTTTTCGGCGCCGAATGGGCAAACGTGCAACCACATTCGGGTGCGCAGGCCAACGCCGCCGTTTTCATCACCTGCCTGAAAGCGGGCGATAAATTTCTCGGCCTCAACCTCTCGCACGGAGGACACCTCTCGCACGGGTCGCCCGTCAATTTTTCGGGTTTGATGTTTCACGCCTTGGAATACAATGTGCGCGAAGATAACCAGCAAGTCGATTACGACCAATTGGAGCGCGTTGCCCGCGCCGAACGTCCGAAGCTCATCATCGCCGGAGCATCGGCTTATACGCGCGAATGGGATTATTCCCGTATTCGCAAAACAGCCGACGAGATCGGCGCAATTTTCATGGTCGATATGGCGCATCCCGCCGGGCTGATTGCAGCCGGACTGCTCAATAATCCGCTGCTGCACGCGCATATCGTAACGACCACTACGCACAAAACCTTGCGCGGCCCACGCGGCGGAGCCATCCTGCTCGGAAAAGATTTTGAAAACCCCTGGGGTTTGAAAACCCCGAAAGGCGAAACCAAAATGATGTCGGCCTTGCTCGACTCAGCCGTATTCCCCGGAATACAGGGAGGCCCCTTAGAACATGTTATCGCGGCTAAAGCGGTATCGTTTGGCGAAGCTTTAGACGATTCGTACAAAGTATATCAAACGCAGGTGAAAAAAAATGCTGCAGTGATGGCACAAGCCTTTATCGATAAGGGTTTCAAGGTTGTTTCGGGAGGAACGGACAACCACTGCATATTAGTGGATCTGCGCACCAAATTCCCCGATTTGACCGGAAAAATTGCCGAAAAAGCCTTGGTTAACGCCGATATCACTACCAACAAAAATATGGTCCCGTTTGATAGCCGCAGCCCCTTCCAAACATCGGGACTGCGCTTCGGCACGCCCGCTATCACCACTCGGGGCGCAAAAGAAACCTTGATGGGCGAAATCGTGGAAATGATCGACACCGTGCTTTCGAATCCGGAAAGTGAAACCGTCATTGCATCTGTCCGGAAAAAAGTGAACGGGATCATGAAAGATTACCCGCTCTTTGCATGGTAAATATGTTGCGCAGAGAAAACTCGGTGCAACACGGATTTTAAATTTTTCTCTGTGTAAATCGAAATGGACATTCTGCAAACCGACATAAAATTCGTTCCCGGCGTTGGCCCGAAGAAAGCCGAAATCCTCAATAAGGAACTCGATATGTTCACTCTCGGCGACGTGTTGCGGTATTACCCTTACCGCTACGTGGACAGGAGCAGAATGTATTACGTACACGAAATCGACGGGTCGATGCCCTACATCCAACTGAAAGGGCAAATCACGGCCTTTGAGACCTTTGGCGAGGGACGAAAAAGACGGCTCGTGGCTCATTTTACCGACGGTACGGGATTTGTCGATTTGGTTTGGTTTCAGGGACTGAAATTTATCGAGAACAAATATAAGACCCATACCCCATACATCGTTTTCGGCAAACCAGCGCAATTCGGCAGAAAATACAACATCCCCCACCCCGACATCGATGCTTTCCTTTCGGAAAACGATTATCCCGAAGGGCTTTTTGCGTTCTACAACACAACGGAGAAGATGAAATCGCACTTCCTCAACTCCAAAGCCATGCAGAAAATTATCGGTAACGCTTTCGGGATGCTCAAAGAACGCTTGCCCGAATCGCTTTCGCCCGATGTGGTGGAAGCGGCGCATCTGATGCCGTTTCACGACGCCATCGAAAACATCCATTTCCCCAAAAATCCCGTGTTGCTGCGCAATGCGGAATACCGATTGAAGTTCGAGGAGCTGTTTTTCATTCAGTTAAATATTGTCCGCTATTCGGCCGACAAAAAATCGAAACTCAACGGCCTCGTCTTCAAAAAGGTAGGGCATTACCTGAATACCTTCTACGAAAAACACATCCCCTTCGAGCTGACAGATGCGCAGAAACGGGTCATCCGCGAAATACGCAAGGATACCGCTTCGGGCAAGCAAATGAACCGTTTGCTGCAAGGCGATGTGGGCAGCGGCAAAACCTTGGTCGCCCTGATGACCATGCTTATTGCACTCGACAACGGCTATCAATCCTGCCTGATGGCGCCTACTGAAATACTGGCTACACAACACTTTCAAACCTTTTCCGAATTGTTGTCGGACATGAACGTAAGCGTGGCCTTACTGACCGGCTCGACCAAAAAAGCGGAACGCGAACACATTCACGACGAATTGCTGTCGGGTTCGTTGCAAATCCTTATCGGCACGCACGCGCTCATCGAAGACACGGTGCAGTTCCGCAATCTCGGCTTTGTGGTTATCGATGAGCAACACCGCTTCGGCGTGGCGCAACGCGCAAAGCTTTGGACGAAAAACGAACATCCGCCCCACATCTTAGTCATGACGGCAACGCCCATCCCGCGCACGCTGGCGATGACCGTTTACGGTGACTTGGACGTGTCGGTCATCGATGAACTGCCCCCCGGACGAAAATCCATTCAAACGCTGCACCGCTACGAAAAAAAACGCGGCGCTCTGTTCGATTTCCTGCGGAAAGAAATTCAACGCGGACGGCAGATTTACATTGTTTATCCCTTGATTGAGGAGAGCGAAAAAATCGATTTACAGAACTTGGAAGAAGGTTATGAACTCATCTCAAAAGCCTTTCCCGAATTTAGCGTTGTGAAGATGCACGGACGGATGAAACCTGCCGAAAAAGACGAAGTGATGCAACAATTCATCGCCAACAAAGCGCAAATCATGGTCTCCACCACCGTCATCGAGGTCGGAGTGAACGTGCCCAACGCATCGGTAATGGTTATCGAGAGCGCTCAACGCTTTGGGCTTTCGCAGTTGCACCAACTCCGCGGACGTGTCGGACGCGGAGCCGAACAGTCGTACTGTGTCTTGATTACGCCTTACGAACTTTCGGCCGACACGCGTCGGCGCATGGAAATCATGACCGAAAGCGCCGACGGCTTCTACATCGCCGAAGCCGACCTGAAGCTGCGCGGCCCCGGCGACCTCGAAGGCACGCAACAGAGCGGCATTCCGTTTAGCTTGAAAATATCGGATCTTGTTCGCGACAGCGATATCCTCTACCGCGCCCGCGAAATTGCAGGGCAGATTATCGAAAAAGACCCCCGATTGGAACAACCCCCACACATCGTGCTGAAACAGCAATTGATCCGTTTGAACGGAAACCGCTACGATTGGGGAAGAATTGGGTGAAAAAACAAAACGGTATAGCAGAAAAATCACTGTCCGCTAAACAGCCGCCGTATTCTCGATTTTTTGTCTTTTTTGGGTTCTGATGGAAGTACGGACAAATAGTTTTTCACGGGATTCCCATATATATTTATGATGCAGTTGCGAAGAAACCCTGCATCCCTTCGGGGCATGTCTATTTTAGCAATTTGCCTTTCGAGGTATTTCTCAAACCGTCTCTCATCTTTCAACGAATAGTTGCGTTTGAACGTTGCCGTTCCGGTCATCAAATCGTAAGCGACATAGTTGAACGGGAAAAAAACATAATTCCGATAAATCTCCGCATCTATTATTTCGGCTGTTTTCTGTATAAAATCGGAATTATTCAACGCTGGATCCATTTTTTCGAATTGGGAGTTGATACATTCTCCGAATTTGAAATAAACGTGGCCTTTGAACCCTACAAGACCGGTAATCATGCTCTCCAAATCGTTCATCAAGGTTTTTTTGTATTCGGGATTATCGCGTTTTTGCTGCAACTCCTTTGCTTTCAGGTAATCACAGGGATCCAATTCGTAAGAAAAAGATAATGGCGTTATATTCAGGTTTTTAAGAGCCATCAAGGGGGATGCGTTGCCGGATAACGAAAGCATTTTCAACACGCTGGCTTGCGTTTTATCGTCCGAATTTTTGGCACGCCCTTCGCGCTGGGCTATCCAAACCGACTCTTTATTATCGACAACGACGTGGTGTATGTATTCCGACAGGTGCTTGGCTTCCTCTAATTTTTGCCGGAGCGACGCGCTTCTTTTCACAATAAAACTTTTGTTGAGCCTCATCAAATTTGAAATCCACGGATAAATGAGCAAATTGTCCCCGATTGCAACTTCGGTGGTTGACAGGCCTTTGTCCATCATCCCCATATTGAGGAAAGAGGCATCCAATATAATATCGCGGTGATTTGAGACAAAAACATAGCTATCCCCTTTCCCGGTAATATTTTCCCAATTAAGACCTTTCACTCCAAGCGAAGTTTTCTTTATCAGATTTGCAAAAACAGGATAAATGACTTTCAATTGAAATTCGGATACCGTTTTGCACGAACTCATATTCGATTCGAGGTCGCCCCATTTTATCGGTTTTATAAAAGGTTCGACAGCCCGCCTGAAATAGTAATTATTAAGAAGGTCTTTAATGGTGGCGACGGCTTCGTCGTCTCTAAGCGGACGAATATCGTCGAAGGGTTTATCGGCTTTTGACTTTATCATGATAATTTTTTATCTATCGGCTGTTTTCTAAAAACTTTCAAATTCAATGATCCCGCTCAACACGTCCGTCATCGACAATCCGGCGGCTTTCACTTGCTGCGGTATAAAACTTGTAACAGTCATACCGGGCGTTGTGTTCACTTCAAGCAGCACGGGATTTTCATCCGAGATAATGAAATCGGCGCGAATAATGCCTTTTGCCCCCACCCAATCGTATATATTCGAGGTCAGTTCCTGAATTTTTTTCGTCATTGCGTCGCTGATACGCGCCGGAGTTATTTCCTGCACCTCCCCTTTGTACTTGGCATTGTAATCAAAAAATTCGTTCTCCGTTACCACCTCGGTCAGCGGCAAGACGTGGAAACCCGCCGCCGTTTTAAAACAACCGCAGGTAACTTCTTTCCCCGAAACAAAACGTTCCACAATTACTTCAGGCGCTTCATCGAAAGCTTTTTGTATCGCACTTTGCAATTGAGCAGCTTCTTTTACTTTCGTCGTTGCAAAACTCGATCCTCCCACATTGGGTTTCACAAAAACAGGCAGACCGAGTTGACCCACAATGGCGCCGTCGCTATAATCCGTATCGCGGCGGAGAATTAAGGAATCGGCCACTTCCACACCAAAACTCATCAGATACCTGTTGCAGGTATATTTGCTGAAAGTCAGCGCCGAAGCCAATACACCGCAATTGGAATACGGGATGCACAACATATCGAAATAGCCCTGCAAGACGCCGTCCTCACCGGGCGTGCCGTGAATGGTGATATAGGCGAAATCGAATTTCACAGTCTGATCGTGAAACGAAAAGCTGAAATCGTTTTTATCAATGGGATATGTTTCTCCCTCGCACGCCGCTTCCCACGAACGGCGGTCGATCTTCACCTTATAGACATTGTACTTTTCTTTGTCGATAAACGAGTAAATCCCCTCGGCGCTCCGTTCCGAAACTTCCTTTTCGGATGAGTAGCCGCCCCAAACAATTGCAATGTTCTTTTTCATATTTTGTATTTATGTTGTCCGAGTTTCAATTTTCAACGCTCCTTGCCGCCGTATAGCCCCGCCATTTGTCAATCACAGCCTGCATATCGGCCGGAACAGAACTCACAAAAAACAGTTCTTCTTTTGTGCAGGGGTGTACAAAACCCAAGGTTTCGGCATGGAGGCACTGCCGCGGACAAATTGCAAAGCAATTATACACAAATTGTTTGTATTTTGCAAAATGCGTCCCGCGAAGAATTTCGTTTCCGCCGTAGCGTTCGTCGTTGAACAAGGTGTGCCCGATGTATTTCAGATGCACACGTATCTGATGCGTGCGCCCCGTCTCCAAACGACATTGCACGAGCGTAACATAGCCGAAACGTTCCAATACTTTATAATGCGTAACGGCCGGCTTGCCCTGTTCCCCATCGGGAAAAACGCGCATCAACATGCGGTCTTTCGGGTCGCGACCCAGATTTCCTTCAATGCGACCTTCGTCATTTTCCACATTCCCCCAAACCAACGCAACGTATTGCCTTTTCGTCGTCTTGTTGTAAAACTGTGCTGACAGATCGGTTTTCGCTTCGGGCGTTTTTGCGATGAGCAACAGCCCCGAAGTATCTTTATCGATGCGGTGCACCAGCCCCATACGCGGGTCATCCATATCGACGTCCTTATCGTAACGCAGATAATAGGCCAACGCATTGACTAAGGTTCCTGTATAATTTCCATGACCGGGGTGCACCACCAAACCGGCGGGTTTATCGATGACCATCAAATCATCGTCTTCATACACAATATCGAGGGGGATGTCTTCGGGAATGATTTCAAGTTCGCGGCGAGGCCTGTCCATCACAATGGAAATCACATCCTCGGGTTTTACTTTATAACTCGATTTTACGGGAACCGTATTCACGAGAATGCACCCGGCATCGGCCGCCTGCTGGATGCGGTTGCGGGAAATGCCCTCAATACGGTCAAATAAAAATTTATCGATACGCAGCAAACTCTGGCCTTTGTCGGCCACAAAGCGGAAATGTTCGTATTTCTGTCCGTTATCGTAATCGGAAGAAAAATCTTCGTCGTCCTCCGAAAAACCGGTTATATCAATATCGCAATCAGCCATTCGGAAGAATTAAAAAAACGAATGGTCCAAGTCTCCTTGGCTTTGGCCGTCGTTCGAATCCCGTTCATCGGGAGAAACAATGTAATCGCCGTCTATTTCGAGAGAGTCGGAAACGACGCCGCCGCCATTGCCTACAATCAGCTTCAGCGAAGAACCGGCGGGAACTTTTTCATCGGGAGAGAGGGTTTTTCCCCGATATTCAACGCCAAGCACCAAACCCACATACTGCGAAGGCACCATCTCGATGTCTATCTGTGTAAAACCAATGGAGTTGAGCAACGCTACGGCTTGCCGCGAAGAATAATCAACCAAGCCCGGTACGGCTACCTGCTGCGGATTTTTGGAATAAACGGTAACGTAAATGGCACGCCCTTTTTTTACCTTATTATCGGCTTTCGGTATTTGAGATAATATGGCTCCGGGAACGGCATTCTTTTGATAGATGGAATCCACTGTTTCGACGTGAAGGCCTTTCGACTTCAAGATGGTCTTGGCTTCCTTTACTTGCAAACCGTACAACGACGGCACAATCACATCGTTGTTGTGGCGGGTATATATCCGCAATAAAAAAAACGTAACGAGCAACAAGCACAAAGCAACAACCGCAATCATCAAAAGATTCCTCACGATACCATTTTTTAAAAACCCCCGAACGTCCTGAATGTGTCGTTTTTTACCCATGACTATTGAAACTCTTTAAGTTATATGGAAGCTACGCCTTTGCGTTTCCCACACAAAAATAGGTAAAAGTTTGCATCTGCACAAAAAAAGCAAGAATATCCTGTCGGATTCTTGCTTCCTTATTCGATAGAAAAAACTTTTTTAATATTCGTCGGACACCGATAATTTGGCGCGACCTTTGGCACGGCGGCTTGCAAGGACCTTCCGTCCGTTTTTGGTTGCCATGCGACTGCGGAATCCGTGTTTGTTTTTTCTCTTTGTGTTCGAGGGTTGGAATGTTCTTTTCATTGTTATATCTGTTTTTTTGTTTTGTCGATTTTACATACGGGTTGCAAAAATAGACAAAATAGTTGAATTGACCAACTTCATCCAAGAATTATTTTTCGATTTTCGGTTTTTCATCGATACAAACGCTATTTTGTTTGCTTTTTTCAACAATAATCCGGTATATTTTTCCGAAAATTCCAAAAAACATTTTGCAGTTTGAGAAAAACACTCTATATTTGCACCCGCAATTTGAGCAGCGCCCTTTTGAAGCGGATGTTTGGATTGTCCGATGGCCCATTCGTCTATCGGTTAGGACGCAAGATTTTCATTCTTGAAAGAGGGGTTCGATTCCCCTATGGGCTACAAATAACAAAACAATTTAAGTTCAGTCAAATACAAAATGGCAAATCACAAATCAGCAGAAAAGAGAATCAGGCAGACAAAAGTTCACCGTTTGACGAATCGTTACGCTGCCCGTACCACCCGTAACTCGGTGCGCAAATTACGTGCGACGACTTCAAAAGAGGATGCTCAAAAAATGTATCCCGAAGTTTGCTCCATGTTGGATAAGCTGGCCAAGAAAAACGTAATCCACAAGAACAAAGCGGGCAACTTGAAATCTAAATTGGCTGCACACATCAGCAAGTTAGCTTAAAGTTCGTTTTTGTCCTGCATACAAACAAGGTGAGGTCGTCGATTGGAGTTGGCGACCTTACCTTTTTTCTTTACAAAAAACGCAGTAAATTTCAAAAAAACAAATGAATCAAAAATTCACTGTAAACTCATTCAGGCAACGCAAAGCCAAAGGACAGAAAATCGCCATGCTCACTGCCTACGACTATTCCACAGCCCGGCTTTTGGATGAAGCCGGCATCGACGTGTTATTGGTCGGCGACTCGCTCGGCATGGTCGTGCAAGGTAACGAAAACACCCTTCCCGTAACCGTCGAAGAGATGATTTATCACGGCAAAGCCGTAAAAAAAGGGACGAAAAACGCCTTTGTGCTGGTGGATATGCCTTTCCTGTCTTATCACGTATCCATTGAAGATGCCGTCCGAAACGCAGGACGAATTATTAAGGAAACCGGCGCCGACGCGGTAAAAATAGAGGGTGGCGATGCCGTCATTGCCGCCGTTTCGGCCATCATCAACGCACAGATCCCTGTGGTAGGCCATTTGGGGCTTACGCCACAATCGGTAAACGTGTTCGGGGGATTTAAGGTGCAGGGCAAAAACAGCGAACAGGCGCAAAAAATCATCGATCAGGCTAAACGCTTGGAACAGGCGGGCGTCTGCTCTATTGTGCTGGAATGTGTGCCGTGGGAACTGTCTCGCGTCATCACCGACACATTGACAATTCCTACCATCGGCATCGGCGCCGGGAAATATTGCGACGGACAAGTGTTGGTCGTCAACGATATGCTGGGCATGTCGGCCCATTTTGCCCCCAAATTTGTCAAACGTTTTGCCGATATGGATGCCATTGTGAAAGACGCCGTCGAAAACTATATCCGTGAAGTCAATGCCGAAGATTTTCCGACAGAACAACACAGCTTCGCTTCGAACAATGAGACCTATTATCACGTAAAGACCTCATCTGCATATTGATATGATTATAGAAAAAATCGATTTACTCCGCAAATTCCTGAAAGAAAAAAGGCAAAGCGGCCTGAGCATAGGGCTTGTCCCCACAATGGGCTATCTGCACGAAGGTCACCTGTCGCTCATCCGCCGGGCCAAAAAAGAAAACGGCGTCGTGGTAGTCAGCGTTTTTGTGAATCCCTCTCAATTTGCACCCAACGAAGATTTCGACGCTTATCCGCGCGATATCGACCGCGATTACAAATTGGCCTCCGAAGCGGGCGCCGATATCGTTTTCCATCCCGACACAGAAGAAATGTACCCCCCGTACAGCAACACATTCGTGGAAGTCGGAGGCGAGATGACAAAAGTATTGTGCGGAGCTTCTCGCCCCACGCATTTCAGGGGAGTAACAACGGTGGTGAACATGCTTTTCAATATTACAAACCCCGACAATGCCTATTTCGGACAAAAAGATGCGCAGCAAGCCGCTATCATCGAAAAAATGGTGCGCGATTTGCACCTCGGCATCAAAATTACCGTTTGCCCTATCGTCCGCGAAGCAAGCGGGTTGGCCATGAGTTCGCGCAACAAATACCTTTCGGAAGAGGAGAAAACTCAAGCCCTCGTTCTGAACCGGTCGTTAGATATGGCGAAACGCGCTATCGTTAACGGCCAACGAAACAGCGCCGAAATCGTCCGAATGATCACCGACCGGATAAACAAAGAATCCTTAGCCTCGATTGATTATGTTTCGGTTTGCAGTTATCCCGATTTAATTGCGGCAGAACAGATTGAAACACGGACGCTTATCGCGCTGGCGGTGAGATTCGGAAAAACTCGGTTAATAGACAACATCATCATCGAATAAAAAAACCATGTTACTTCAGATCCTCAAAGCAAAAATTCACCGGGCAACGGTTACCGACGCAAACCTCAATTACAAAGGCAGCATCACCATCGACAAAGCATTGCTGCGCGAAAGCGGCATCCTGCTTCACGAAAAAGTGGATGTGGTAAACATCAACAACGGCGAACGGTTTTCGACCTATGTCATCGAAGCCGAAGAGAACAGCGGAACGGTCTGCCTCAACGGCGCGGCCGCCCGATTGGTGCAGCCGCAAGACAAAGTTATCATCATGGCTTACGCTATGATGGACGAAAAAGAAGCGGCGACACATTCGCCCATCATCCTGCTGATGGACGAAAACAACCGGATTTTGGAACGACAATAAAACGACAAGCCTATGCTACGTTGGGTAATCACGGCAGGAGGAACGGAAGAAGATATCGACGGCGTGCGGAAAATCGCCAATTTCAGCACCGGAACCCTTGGTTGGCTGATCCTCGAAACGCTGCTCGAAAAAATGCAGGTAATCGGCCGAACGGATTTCCGTGTTTATTACATTCATGGAAAACAAGCCCTGAAAAGAGACGTGTCCGATGCCGCCGCCAAACAGGTCTGTTTCTTGCCCGTAACCGATGCCCAAAGCGCATACGACACGGTATGCAAGGTCTTAAAAAAACATCCCATAGACGTATTCATCCACTCGATGGCCGTCTCCGACTTCACGTTTTCGTATGCGTCGCCGCTCGAAAACCTTGCCCTCAAAATTTTTGAAAAAATAAAAGCGACAGCAAATCCATCGCCCGCCGATATCGAACACATTCTGCGAAATCCGGAAACAAAATTTTCGGAACAAGAAAAAATATCATCTTCCGGCGAAATTATTTTCGGCCTGAAACCCGCAAAAAAAATCATCCCGCAAATCAAACGATTGAGCCCAAAAACTTACCTTGTCGGATTCAAACTGTTGAGGAACGCGGATGAAACGGAATTGTTGCGCGTAGCCCGGAAATTGGAACAGGACAACGCTTGTGACGCTGTCATCGCTAACGATTTATCGCGCATATCGCAAAAACGGCACGAAGCCGTTTTGTTGAAACACGGCACAATCGTCGCTTCCGCAACAACCAAAAAAGAAATCGCTGAAATGATAGTGAATCACTTGCATCAAATATAAAAACAACAACGAAGCATGAAGAATATTTTAATCGGAGTAACGGGCGGAATCGCCGCCTACAAAGCCATCGAAATAGTGAACGCGCTGCGCAAAAAAGGACACAGCGTAACGGTGGTGATGACAAAATCGGCGCAGGAATTTATCCGTCCACTGACCTTCCAAACCCTGTCAGGGAACCGCGTTATTACCGACATGTTCGGTTCCGAAGACCCGTCGCGCATTTCGCATATCGAGTTGGCTAAACAGGCCGATGTGTTCGCCATCGTGCCTGCCACGGCAAACATCATCGGGAAAATCGCTTCGGGCATCGCAGACGATATGCTTTCAACAATCGCGTTAGTTGTACGCTGCCCCTCGGTTATCGCTCCAGCCATGAATACGCTGATGTACGAAAACCGCATCGTGCAGGAGAACATCGAAAAACTCAAATCACGGGGCTTCACCGTCCTCGATACCGACAACGGAACGCTTGCCTGCGGCGACACAGGAAAAGGGAAACTCTTGCCGTGGGAAACCATTGTGGCTGAGATTGAACAGTTTGTGTGATTGCAAAAAAACAGTGAAAGCGCGAAAGGCACGAAAACACGAAAGGAAAGTCCCGCAGGGACGACACTTATAAGCCCTTTTCCCTTTTCCCTTTGTGTCTTCGTGGCAAAAAAATCAACATTTAAAGAGTTTGCTTTTGAACCATCGCCTCATTCCTTTGTTCATTTCCTAAAAAATAACTACCTTTGCAGCTAATTTTTTAAAGGGAATAAAACCATCGGATAATGAGCAGAAAATTTACAGAATATAACCGTTTCGACCTGTCGGAAATCAACAAGGAAATGTTGAAGAAATGGGACGAACAAAATCTGTTTCACAAAAGTTTGGAAACCCGCGAGGGTTGCCCTACATTCGTGTTTTACGAAGGGCCGCCATCGGCAAATGGCATGCCGGGTATCCACCACGTTATTGCCCGCGCCATCAAAGACATTTTCTGCCGCTACAAAACGATGAAAGGCTTTCTGGTGAACCGCAAAGCCGGATGGGATACACACGGGCTTCCCGTGGAACTCGCTGTGGAAAAATCACTCGGCATTACCAAAGACGATATAGGGAAAAAAATATCGGTGAACGAATACAACGCCGCCTGCCGCAAGGAGGTGATGAAATATACCGCCGAATGGGAAGACCTCACCCGCAAAATGGGTTATTGGGTGGATATGGACAGTCCCTACATCACTTACGACAACCGTTATATCGAGGCGCTCTGGTACCTCCTGAAAGTGTTGTACAACAAAGGTCTCCTCTATAAAGGATACACCATACAGCCCTACTCCCCTGCCGCAGGAACAGGCCTCAGCTCACACGAGCTGAACCAGCCGGGCACCTACCGCGACGTGAGAGATACTACGTGTACGGCTCAGTTTATGATCACCGATCCTCTGCCGGAAATGAACCGCTTCGGCGAACCTTTCTTCCTCGCATGGACAACCACCCCTTGGACCTTGCCGTCGAACATGTTGCTCTGCGTAGGGCCGAATATCGAATACGTCGCCGTGCAAACATACAACTCCTACACAGGGAAACCCATGACTGCTGTATTGGCTAAAAGCCTCGTATCGAGTTATTTCAACGAAAAAAACAAAGAACTTCCGCTCGAAGATTACAAGCCGGGCGACAAAAACGTCCCCTTCCGCGTACTCGACAAAACATGGAAGGGCTGCGAACTCGTCGGCTTGCACTACGAACAATTGATCCCCTGGGTGAAAACCGCGGATAACGCTTTCCGCGTGGTGTCGGGCGATTTTGTTACCACCGAAGATGGTACGGGAATCGTACACATCGCCCCCACATTCGGCGCAGACGACGCCAAAGTGGGCAAAGAAAACGACGTGCCGGGGCTGATGCTTATCGATAAAGACAAGAACGAACGCCCAATGGTGGACTTGCACGGGAAATACTTCCGCATCGAAGACCTCGACCCCGATTTTGTCAAAAATCACATCAATCTCGAATTATACGGCGAATATGCCGGACGCTTCGTGAAAAACGACTATGATGTTGCGCTTCTCGCATCCGACACAACGCTCGATATCGACATCTGCGTGATGCTCAAACAGCAAAATCGCGCCTTCCGCATCGAGAAACACGTCCACAACTACCCGCACTGCTGGCGCACCGACAAACCCGTACTCTACTATCCTTTGGACAGCTGGTTCATCCGCTCGACGGCAATGAAAGACCGCATGATCGAACTGAACAACACCATCAACTGGAAACCGCAATCCACCGGCGCGGGACGCTTCGGCAAATGGCTCGAAAACCTGCAAGACTGGAACCTGAGCCGCAGCCGCTATTGGGGAACTCCGCTCCCCATCTGGCGTACCGAAGACGGACAGGAAGAAAAGTGCATCGGCTCGGTGAAAGAATTGATGGACGAGATAAAAAAATCGCAGACCGCCGGATGGATGAAAGAATTACCCTGGCCCAATTACAACATCCGGAATTTCGAGGATTTGCACTACGAGAAAATCGACTTGCACCGCCCCTACGTGGACCATATCATACTGGTTTCCGACAACGGCAAACCGATGCGGCGCGAAACCGACCTCATCGACGTGTGGTTCGACAGCGGCGCCATGCCTTTCGCGCAAGTCTTCTACCCTCACATCTCGGAAGAAGAATTTGCCAAGATCTATCCCGCCGATTTTATCGCCGAAGGCGTTGACCAAACACGCGGATGGTTCTTCACGCTCCACGCCATCAGCACGATGGTTAAAGACAGCGTGGCCTTCAAAAATGTGGTATCTAACGGATTGATACTCGACAAAAACGGCAATAAAATGTCGAAACGCCTCGGCAACGCCGTGGATCCTTTCGCAACAATCGAAAAATACGGCTCCGACCCCTTGCGTTGGTACATGATCACCAACGCATCGCCGTGGGACAACCTGAAATTCGATATCGAAGGCGTGGAAGAGGTGCGCCGCCGCTTCTTCGGCACACTCTACAATACCTATTCGTTCTTCACGCTTTACGCAAATGTGGACGGATTCGTCAACCAATATCCGCAAATACCCGTTGAAAACCGGCCGGAAATAGACCGGTGGATCATCTCGCTGCTCAACTCACTGATACAGGACGTGGACGGGTTTTATGCCGATTATGAACCCACGAAAGCCGGACGCGCTATCGCCGATTTCGTGAACGATAACCTTAGCAACTGGTACGTCCGCCTCAACCGCAAACGCTTTTGGGGCGGCGATATGGACGACGACAAACTGTCGGCCTACCAAACTTTGTACCAATGTCTGCTGACCGTTAGCAAGCTGATGGCCCCCATCGCGCCGTTCTACGCCGATAAACTCTATTGCGACCTGACGGAGGCAACGGAGAACGAAGCCTGCGAATCGGTTCACATCGCTTTCTTCCCGAAAGCCGACGGGGCGGTTATCGACAAAGCGCTGGAAGAACAAATGGCGCTGGCTCAATCGGCTTCGTCTATCGTGCTGGCTCTGCGCCGCAAGGTGAACATAAAGGTGCGCCAGCCCTTGGCTCAAATTATGATTCCGGTGGCGGATGAAGAGCAACGCAACAACATCGACGCAGTAAAATCGCTCATCCTGAACGAAGTGAATGTGAAAGAACTGAACTTCGTGGATTCAGCCAACGCAATTCTCGTAAAACGCATCAAACCCGATTTCAAAAAACTCGGGCCGCGCTACGGAAAAATAATGAAGCAATTGGCCGCTCTTGTCTCGAATATGACACAGGAAGAAATCAACGCATTGGAGAAAAACGGCTCGCACACCCTCGACGTGGACGGCCAGAAAGCAAACATCGAACTCTCCGATGTTGAAATCATATCGGAAGACATACCGGGCTGGCTCGTCGGAAACGAAGGCCGCCTCACTGTCGCATTAGACATCACCGTAACCGACGATTTACGCAAAGAAGGTATCGCCCGCGAATTGGTGAACCGCATCCAGAACTTGCGTAAATCAACCGGACTGGAAATCACCGACCGCATCAACGTGTCCTTGACTTCAAACACATTGTTCGACGCAGCTATCGCCGAATATGCCGATTACATCAAGTCACAGGTGCTGGCCGACACTATTTCTGTGATAGAGAACGCCTCGTTTGACGACGAAATAGAAATCGACGACGAAAAACTGAGCATCGAAATCAAACGGGCAAACGCCTAATGTTGTAAAGCATGTTTTTGAACAGCTTATTGCTTCCCATTGCTATGGATAATGATTAAAAATTTTTATACCTTTGCGTACGCAAAAAAAAATTGAAATAAGGCCTTATATTCGTAACATCTAAAAAAATAAAGAATTATGAATGAAAAAACGAGATATTCCGAAGCCGAACTCGAAGAATTTCGCGCCATCATCAACGAAAAGTTGGAGGCGGCAAAAAACGAATACGAAAATCTTCGCGCCGCAGTGATGAACGCCGACGGAAACGATACGGTGGATACATCCCCTACCTTCAAGATAATGGAAGAAGGCGCTTCCACGCTTTCAAAAGAAGAGGCTGGCCGCTTGGCACAACGCCAGATGAAGTTCATCCAGAATCTTCAGTCGGCATTGGTGCGCATCGAAAATAAAACCTACGGAATCTGCCGCGAAACAGGCAAACTGATTCCGAAAGAACGCCTTCGCGCTGTTCCCCACGCCACACTGAGCATCGAAGCTAAGGAAAGCAAGAAGAAATAAGCAACTCGACAATTTAATGATAATCCTCTCCATATCCGGCACAGCGAAAAGAAACGGCACAGTTTCTTTTCGCCGATGCGGTATCTTAAATACAGATCCTCGCGTATGAACTGCAACACCAAAAAAGGGATGACCGCCATCCTTGTCGTTTTCCTGATTTTATTGTTCGATCAACTTTCGAAAATATGGGTGAAAACACATTTGTCGCTTTACGAAACGCTCGACATAACGGGGTGGTTCAAAATATATTTCGTCGAAAATCCGGGTATGGCCTTCGGAATCGAAGCCTTCGGAAAATTGTTCCTGTCGGTCTTCCGCATTATCGCCGTCGTTGCTATTATCGTCTATCTGATAAAACTCGTGCGCCAACCCTTCAAAACGGGGTTTATTGTCTGCATCGCCCTCATTTTGGCGGGTGCATCGGGAAACATCCTCGACAGCGTGTTCTACGGCGCTGTTTTCGAAGCAAGCTACCCCGGCCACGTAGCTTCGATTGTGCCTTTCGGAGAAGGCTACGCCTCCCTGCTCCACGGAAAAGTAGTGGACATGCTCTATTTTCCCCTGATTCACACGACCCTGCCTGACTGGTTCCCAATATGGGGCGGAGAAGAAATCCTTTTCTTCCGTTTCATTTTCAACATCGCTGATTCGGCCATTACCGTGGGGGTGATACTGTTGCTGCTGTTCTATCGCAAAACCCTGTCTTATTCCCTGCTCTCGAAAAACGAACGGGAAAAATTAAGACGAGAACTCTTAGAAAAAGAACAGATAGAAAAAGAAATCGATCAATGAAACTTCACCGCTTTCCATATTTGTCCCTCATCATTCTCGGCATCGCAATTTCCGCCTGCCAACACCCAAAGAATGTATTGGACAAAAAAAGAATGGAAAACCTGATGTACGATGTTTATATCGCTGAAGCTCTAATAGATAACGATTACAGCAATTTCGACTCCCCGCAAAAAAAAGAGGCATTCTTCAACTCCATCTTCGAAAAACACCACACTACGCAAGAACAGTGGGATACTTCTTTGGTCTATTATTCCGATAAATTAGACATCTACCTTCGCATGAACGACTCGGTAAAATCCCGCATCCAACAGTTACAGAAAGTATTGGAATACGAACAGAATCAGAAAGTGCAGTTGGAAAAAAACATCCATCGCCGAATAAAGACAACGACTTACATCCCCCCACTCTACTCTTTTGCCGAAGCCGATATCCGTCAGGGATTTCGTTTCCGCCTCGATTCCGCGAGCGTCTCAACTCAAATCGGACAAGACCATTTCGATTTCCGCTTCGACGTAGCAGGCATCCCACCGACATCGCATCCCACATTGAAATCGGTGCTGATGCTGGAATACAAAGACACCACCATTTATCAAACAAACAATATTTCTCAAAATCAATCATACAAAATAACCGCATCGAAATTCATCCCCGATGACACCCTGAAAACCATTAGCGGGTTTGTGCAATTAAACAACCCATGCGAAAATTTCAAAGGAATCCGGCTGTACAACATTTATCTCGGTTCACCGCATACGCTCGCTGAACCGCAAAATCCGGCGAACGGGAAAACCCAAGACAGCATCATCAAAGCTAAACCATTGATGCACATTGAAAAAGCCGTCGAAATGGACTCATTGAATCGAAAAAAGTTGCGGTGAATGAACCTCATTGAGGTATTTTTTTATTTTATTATTTGTGTTCCTTTAAAATGGATTCCTTATTAAAAAAAACGATGAACGTTCTTATCCTGAATAACAGATATATGTATTCCGTAGCGCCGCATATAAACTTCGACTGGGAATACAGGAATCCCAAATTGCGTCATCCTGAATTACACTCCGTTTGCCGATGGTTATTCAAGCGTTCTTTATTTTGCAGCAAATATCTTATTGAAATCATTTGGAATATTCCTCTCAAAGCCATAGTAAACAGCGATTTAATTATCTGTTTTGAATGGACTGCAGCACAAAATCCGCTGATGCTGGCATGGTTGCGTTGCTGTTTTCCCAACAAACGGCTGATCATTTGGATTTGGAATCTGCACTCGCCAAAATTATATACCCACCTGAAAAATTTCGGCTGGGAAATTTGGAATTGGGACAAAAGACAGTGCGAAAAATTAGAGTTGAATTATAGCAAAACTTTTATGGTTTGCCGATACGTGCCGTTTGAACATCACCGTCATTGCGTCCCGTGCTACGACACGGGATCACACCTGCAATCGCCCGTTGTTTCCGGCAATACCGTTTTCTTTTTCGGCGACGACAAAGGGCGTTTGCCTGCGATTTTGGAAATCAAAAAAATCCTTGACAACTGCGGAATTGCTAATGACATAAACGTTGTCGGTCAGTACAAATCGACTGATGATTATAAATACGTCAAACCTTTGCCTTATCCCGAAATTTTGGAAAAATTGCAAAATTGCCAAGCCATTCTCGACATTCCTTTGTCCGGACAACACGGCATTACGCAACGCGAAATGGAAGCGTTGTTTTTCCACAAAAAACTGATTACAACCAACGCGGCAGTAAAAGAACGCGATTATTATCATCCCGACAATATTTTTGTGATTGACCTTACCCGTCATTCCCGCGAAAGCGGGAATCTCCTCCCTACAATCGCCGAATTTCTGCAAAAACCTTACGTCGAAATCGATAGGGAAATTATTGAATCCTACTCTATTGAGGCGTGGTTGCAAAGGTTTCGCAACAATGAAAGTGCAAAAAATTATTCTGAATTTCAACGGAAAAACTTTTTTGAAGCGTTGAAACGGCGGATTGTCAGAAATTCCATTTTTCAAAAAAATGGAATTTCTTCGGCGAAAATAAAAATCCCCAAAAACAAAACCGATTTTGGCAGAATTGCCGTTTATATGGTCAATACAGGCGGCTACGACACGGTTTTAGACCCGCTTGTTGT
>JAISUH010000074.1 GCA_031272205.1 Dysgonamonadaceae bacterium
GAAAAAATAAAGGAACACATAGAATGGGCGCAAGAACTTGGCATATATGAAGAAATTATTGGCGAGATTTTTAATATTCTGTCAAAAATTGAGAACAACAATGCGGATAATAAATTGAAAATTAGTCGTTTAACCATAGATTCCGAATACCGCATCTTTTTAACTGACTATGGCAGCCGGGAAATAGAAATGAGCGTGTTACCCAAAACGCTGTTTATCTTTTTTCTTCGTCATCCGGAAGGCGTAATCCTTAAACAACTGTCTGATTATGAGCCTGAAATGCTGCAAATTTACAAGACGCTTTCAAAACGAATGAACGAGCAGGAAATGCGCGAAAGTATCAAACAATTGTGTCATCCGACCGATAATTCCGTGTATGAGAAAATTTCGCGCATCAAGCAGGCATTTCTGCGCCAAATCAGCGACCGGAATGCGCAACATTATTATCCTACCGGAAAACGAGGATATACCTATAAAATACGCATTGACAGGGAGTTGTTGTTCTTACCGAAAGAGCTTTGTCCCTGATTCTGTTCTACTTTTGACCTGATGCCTCGCCAAAGTCCTTTCCCTGTTTGAGCATTTCCACAAAGTCGTTGATGCGGCGCATTTCGCGAGGAATGCGGATGCGTTGCGGGCATTTTGGAACGCATTTGTTGCAATTGATGCAATGGTCGGCTTGACGGATGCTTTCGAGGGCGCGATCGTAACCCACAAGAAAGTTGCGGCGCAGTTTGCGGTAGTTTTTATCCTGCGACGAAGACGGCACCGAGCCTTCGTTCACACATTTGTTGTAATACATAAACACGCCCGGAATATTCAATCCGTAGGGGCAGGGCATGCAATATTGACAATTAGTGCAGGCCACTAAGGGATATTTTTGGTATTCCTTTGCGATTTCAGCCAAAAGTTCATCTTCCTGTTTATCAATGTGTTCAAGTGGTGAATACGACCAAAGATTGTTTTGCAGGTGTTCCATTGCCGTCATTCCGCTCAAAACCGTCAGAACGCCGTCGGGCGTACCTGCAAAGCGGAAAGCCCAGGAAGCGGCGGACTCTTCCGGCCGCCGCGTTTTCAGTTGCAGGAAGAGGTATTGCGGCAAGGTAGCCAAACGGCCGCCCAATAGCGGTTCCATAATCACTGCAGGAATACCGCGGCGATGCAGCTCGTCGTACAAATAATGCGCATCGGTGCTTTTGTTGTTGTTCAGGTTTTGCCAGTCCACATAATTGAGTTGAATCTGAACAAAATCCCAGTGAACCTTGCCTTCGTCGTGCCAGCGCATCATCTCATCGTAAACCTCCACATCGCCGTGAAACGAAAAACCGAGATTGCGGATCGTCCCTTTTTCCCGTTCTTCTTTGAGGAAATCGAGCATTCCGTTATCGATAAAACGCGCATTGAAATTTGCCATTCCGCCGCCTCCGATGCTGTGAAGCAGGTAATAATCAATCACATCCACCTGCAACTCCTTAAACGAATTGCGATACATCTTGATGGAGTTTTCGCGTTTTTGCTTTTCCGGGTCGAAGTTCGACATTTTGGTAGCGATAAAAAATTTGTTGCGCGGATGCCGCGCCAAGGCTCTGCCTGTCGCGCCTTCGCACATGCCCTGAATGTAGCGCGGCGAGCAGTCGAAATAATTCACACCATGCGCTAATGCATAATCAATCAGCTGATTGACTAATTCCTGATCGATTTCTTCCTCTTCGCTACCTTCTTTTTTGCGTGTCGGGAAACGCATACATCCGTAACCCAGCAGCGAAACCGTGTCGCCCGTATTTGGGTTGCTGCGGCAGGTCATTTTGTCTTTGGGCGGTTCGTCTGTGCGGCTTCCGGATTGACTTTCGGATGTTTTGCTTGTTTTTGTTCCACAACCGTACATGGCACTTGCCGCTGTTCCTGCTCCAAACAATTTGAAAAACGAGCGTCGGGAAATCAACGATATATTTGATTCAATTGGATGATTGGATTTGTCTAATTTTATTTTCATGATTTGTTTTATATTTGATAAGTGTTTGGTTATCATATAAATTTATGGTTTTCGTGCCCTTCTACATAAATAGCGGCAAAGGGTCGGGCAGGGCAGTAGTACTCGCATGCGCCGCAGCCTATGCAGCGTTCGGTATCAACGACGGGTATTTTCACGCTGTCGGGTTTGTCAGCAGCGAGTGGAACGCGGCTGATTGCCCCGCAGGGGCAATGTTTTTCGCAGGCCTCGCAGTTGATTTCATCACGCACGGCAAGGCAGTTTTGGCGGAGCCACACCGAATGTCCGATTTGCAGTGAAGATTTTTCTTCTTTTGTGAGTTTACGAATCGCCCTTGTCGGACATACTGATGAACATTCCGTACACTCCGGTCGGCAAAAACTGCGTTCGTAGTTCATTTCGGGTTGCATCAGCATTTCAATCTTGTTCGAAGGACACAAAATGTTGTTTGGACAAGCCGAGATACACAGTCCGCAAGCCGTACAGTGGCGGTTGAGGTTGCGCAAACTTTGTGCGCCGGGCGGTACGAGTGTCGTAGTGCGGCGCGGCCGTTTTTTCTTTTCAATTGCAGCCAAGCCTCCATCGACGGCATCTTCCTGCGCTTTCAGCGTTGATCCGGCCACAAAAGCGGTTGCAATGCTCAGGAATGAGCGGCGCGAAAAATCTTTATTTTCCGGTCGGTTTGCGTTTTCAGGTGCTTTGTTGCTGCTGAATTTGAATTTCATCGCATCTTGTTCGCAGGCTTCGAGGCAATTAAAGCAGGAAACGCAACGCGAGTAGTCGATGGTGTGTTCTTTTGGATGGATGCATTGCGATTTGCATTTTCGGGCGCAGGCGCCGCAGGTAGTGCATTTTTCGAGGTTGATTATCGGTTTGAATAGCGAAAAGCGCGAGATCAATCCCAAAACCGTACCAACCGGACAGATCGAATTGCAGTATAGTCTCCCGTATTTCCATGCCATAAAACCCACAACAATCAGTGAAACAGCCGCAATACCAAGCGTGATGCCACTTTTGAGCCAGACATCCGTGGTATAAAAAGCGTGGGAATTTGTTTTCTCGGCAAAAAATGCCAAGACGTTGTTCCCGGCTTTGTACACAGGCGCGAAAATGTTTGCCGCAATGCGTCCAAACACGCTGTACGGCTCAATGAGCGCAGCATAATTGGCGGCAAAAACGAGAAGAAGGGCAAATGCGGCGAAAATCGTCCATCGCAGCAACGTCAAGGGTTTTGAATAGTTGAACGGCCGTTTTTTACCGCGTTTAGAGAAATGCGAAATCAGGTCTTGCAGCACGCCCAGCGGACAAATGACGGAACAGTAAATGCGTCCGAAAAGCAGCGTCAACAAGACTAATGCGATTATTATTACAGTGTTGACAGCCAAAATGGCAGGCATAAGTTGGACTTTTGCCAACAGGCCGAAAAAACGGTGAAACGTTCCCGTGAAATCAAAAAATAACAACATCATCAACACGAAAACGATAAAAGCGAGTGATATCCTTAGTTTTCTTAGCATGATTTGAAAGTTTGGTACATATCTTTTCGGCAAATTTATTAAAATAAAAGCAATATTTGGGTCAGTTTGTCGATAAAAATTTCGTTTGGAATACAATTGGAGGTTAAAAATGGAAGACCGACAAGAGTAAAAGAGGAGAAAAACGACAAAAATTTATAAATAGGTGGAAAAAATATTTGTTTGTTTAACAATTATGTCTTATTTTCGTAGTCGATAAAGTTTTTTCATTGCCACACGATGAGTATTTGGCAGTCAATTGAGCAACACGAGGTTAAACAATAAAAAAAGAAAAGCCGTAAAAAAGAATTACGTTATGAAAATCGGAGTACCAAAAGAAATTAAGCCACAGGAAGGTCGGGTAGCGATGACTCCTGCAGGAGTGATGGAACTTACACATCGTTATGGACATCAAGTGTTTATTCAAAGAGGAGCGGGGGCTGAAAGTCAGTTTTCCGAAGAATTGTATGTAGATGCCGGAGCGACCATTCTCGACACGATAGAGGAGGTCTATGATGTGGCCGATATGATTGTGAAAGTGAAAGAGCCGATTGAAAGGGAATACCCCCTTATTAAACCCGGACATTTGCTGTTTACCTATTTTCATTTTGCATCCAGCAAAGCGCTTACCGAAGCGATGATTCAGAGCGGTGCGACCTGCATCGCCTACGAAACGGTAATGGAAAAAGACGGGTCATTGCCTCTTCTCACGCCGATGAGCGAAGTTGCCGGCCGGATGTCGGTGCAGCAGGGCGCCAAATATTTGGAACGGCCGCAACACGGGAAGGGGATTCTTTTGGGGGGTGTGCCCGGAGTGCGTCCGGCAAATGTTGTGATTATCGGAGGCGGAGTTGTGGGTACGCAAGCAGCATATATGGCTGCCGGACTTGGGGCTAACGTAACGATTTTCGATATCAACCTTCACCGTTTGCGTTATCTCGACGACGTGATGCCTGCAAACGTAGTCGCCCAGTTTTCGAGCAAATATGCCATATCCGACCAGTTGAAATCGGCCGATTTGGTTATAGGTGCAGCGTTGAGTGTAGGGGCAAAAGCACCGCATTTGATTACAAAAGATATGCTGTCGCTCATGCAGCGCGGGACGGTTTTGGTGGATGTATCGGTGGATCAGGGCGGATGTTTCGAAACCACCCATCCCACGACACACACCGAGCCCGTGTATGAGGTGGACGGTATTTTGCATTATTGCGTGGCAAATATTCCGGGAGCGGTTCCGATGACATCGACCCGCGCACTGACGAATGCCACCTTGCCTTATGTGATCAAACTTGCCGGGCTGGGCTGGAAAGAGGCCTGCCGCCGCCATCCCGATTTGCGTTACGGGTTGAACGTCGTGGATGGGAAGATTGTCTTCAAAGGCGTTTCCGATTCGTTGGATTTGCCTTACGAAGAATACATTTTGTAATTTTGTATGGGGAAAGTTGTACCAAAACAGACCGTCAAAAATGACAGAAAACACTATTGCAAATGAAAAATTCAACTGGTTCAAAATGTTTTGGGACGGGTTCATGTCCATGTCAACGTTGGGCAAAACGTTGTGGGTCGTGGTTATCGTGAAACTCATTATTATGTTTGCCATTTTGAAACCTTTCTTTTTTTCCGATTTTTTGAGCTCGAAAGACGACAAAGCGTCTTATGTGAGCGAAGAATTGGTGGACAGGTCGGTTTCCCTTCCGTTATCGGAATGAATCGAAACACAAAATTTGAGACATCTTAATTATTTATTAATTAATACTTTGGAGAATTATGGAACTATTAAATTCATCATTACTTGAATGGTCGAGAGCGCAGTTTGCTATGACTGCGGGTTACCATTGGCTCTTTGTTCCCCTCACGCTCGGCTTAGGCATCATTATGTCTATCGTCGAATCGATTTACGTGAAGACGGGCGATGAAAAATGGAAAAAAGCGGCCAAATTTTGGCAGTTGATTTTCGGGATTAATTTTGCTATTGGCGTGGCAACAGGTATCATCCTCGAATTTCAATTTGGTACCAACTGGTCGAATTACAGTTGGTTTGTGGGCGATATTTTTGGAGCCCCGTTAGCTATCGAAGGCATTGTGGCTTTCTTTCTCGAAGCCACCTTTATTTCAATTATGTTTTTCGGATGGAACCGCGTAGGCAAGAAAACGCATTTGGCCTCCACCTGGCTTACGGTGGGCGGCGCTACATTGTCGGCTTACTGGATACTCGTAGCCAACGCATGGATGCAATATCCGGCGGGAATGGCTTTCAATCCCGAAACCGTGAGAAACGAAATGGTCAGTTTTTGGTCGGTGGCTTTGTCTCCCTTTGCCGTGAATAAATTCTTCCACACCGTTGTATCGGCTTGGGGGCTTGGAGCGGCTTTTGTCAGCGGTGTGAGCGCGTGGTATCTGATCAAAAACCGCAACAACGATTTTGCCCTGAAAAGCATAAAGGTGAGCGCCATTTTTGGTCTTGTTTCTTTTTTGTTGCTTGCAATTACCGGCGACGGGTCGGCCTATCAAGTGGCTCAAAAACAGCCGATGAAACTTGCGGCCATGGAAGGTCTTTACAAAGGTCATGAAGGCGCAGGCTTGATTGCGGTGGGCATGTTAAATCCCGCAAAAAAAGCATACGACGACAATGTTGATCCCTACGCATTTAAGATTGAATTGCCCAAAATGCTTTCGTTGATGGGATATCGAAACATCAATGCGTTTGTTCCCGGAATCAACGATATTGTTGCCGGCGGATATGCCTTGCCCGACGGCAGCATAGCCCTTTCTTTCGAAGAAAAGAGGAGCCGGGGACAGAAAGCCATCGAAGCGCTTGCTAATTTTCAAGAGGCCAAGAAAGCGGGTCTCGATTCCGAAGCGGCGCAATACGAAGCTGTCCTCCGCGAAAATTATCCCTATTTCGGATATGGATATTTGACTGACGCCCATCAATTGGTGCCAAATGTTCCGCTCACGTTCTACAGTTTTCACATCATGGTGATTATAGGCGCATATTTCATCCTGCTCTTCCTTGTGTTGTGCTGGTACAACTGTAAAAAGAAGATAGAATCGACCCGTTGGCTGCAATATGTTGCTTTGTGGAGTATTCCCTTGGCTTATATAGCCGGACAGTTGGGCTGGGTTGTCGCCGAGGTTGGTCGTCAGCCCTGGACGATTCAGGATGTTTTGCCTTTACAAGCTGCCGTATCGAGTTTGTCGGCAGGAAACGTAATCATTACCTTTACGCTGTTTGCATTGTTGTTTACCGCTCTGTTGATTGCTGAAATAACCATTATGGTAAAACAGATAAAGAAAGGTCCCGAAGACTGATCGTCGGGGGGGATTTTCGTCAGGGTTATAATTAAAAACAAACTAAAAAGATAAATATTATGATAACATATTCATTTCTACAAGAATATTGGTGGTTCATCATATCGCTGTTGGGCGGTTTGCTGGTGTTCCTTCTTTTTGTTCAGGGAGGACAGTCGATGATAAAATCTTTGGGAAAAACCGAAGATGAAAGGCGATTGATTGTCTATGCGCTGGGGCGCAAATGGGAATATACCTTTACCACTTTAGTTACATTTGGGGGTGCGTTTTTTGCTTCCTTCCCTTTGTTTTACTCCACCAGTTTTGGAGGTGCGTATTGGGTTTGGATGCTGTTGCTGTTTTCTTTCGTTTTGCAAGCGGTGTCTTACGAATTTCAGTCGAAACCGGGGAACGTATTCGGTACGGGTACCTACCGCACCTTCCTGTTCCTCAATGGATTATTGGGGCCTTTCCTGATTGGCGCAGCTGTTGCGACTTTTTACACCGGCTCGGCGTTTGCGGTAAGCAAAGGAAACCTTGTGGGTCTGGGAGGAGTAGGGCCGGTCATCAGTCAGTGGCAAAACCCGCTGCATGGTCTGGAAGCGCTGTTCGATATCCGCAACTGGTGCTTGGGCTTGGCCGTTTTGTTCTTGGCGCGTACATTGGCTGCGTTGTTCTTCGTGAACCGTTTGGATGATGAATCCTTGGTGAGCAGGGCACGCAAATATGTGCTGTACAACGGTATTCCGTTTGTAGTATTCTTTCTTACTTTCCTGATTTGGACTTTGGTTGCGAAAGGTTTTGCGGTGGATCCGGCTACAAAAGCGGTATCGCTGGAACCGTTGAAGTATTTGAATAACTTCATCCAGATGCCCATCGTACTGATATTCTTCCTGTTGGGAGTAGTGGCCGTACTTTATGGCGTTATTGCCACCGTTTTTCAAACGGGATTCAAAAAAGGAATTTGGTTTGCCGGAGCAGGGACGGTGATTACCGTAACGATGTTGCTGTTGATTGCCGGATACAACAATACCGCTTATTATCCTTCCACTGCCGATTTGCAGAGTTCCCTGACCATTCGGAATTCGTCGTCGAGCGAGTTTACACTGACGGCGATGTCTATTGTTTCCATCCTTGTGCCCTTTGTGCTGGCATATATCATCTATGCTTGGCGAGCTTTGGAAAAGAAACGATTGAGTGTTGAAGATTTGAAAACCGACGGACACGCATACTAATCCGGATAAATGTTTAAATACAAGAAACCGAAGGATACAAATCCTTCGGTTTCTTGTATTTAAACGGGCTGTTACAAACGGAAAATGACAATTTTGACAAGGGAAGTGTAAGAACGTTTTCATATTTTTTTATAAAATGCTACGGTTTAAAAATTAAAAATGTATTTTTGCGAAAGAATTTACTTTGTTGTGGATAATTATGAAATGGCTAAAGGTTTCTTTCTCTATATATGTGTGTGTGTCGTTATTCCTGCTCTCATCGTGTGTTGATAAGGGAAAGAGCATGTTTTCTTTCGATAATGGAGTAACTTTCGACACCTTGCTTGTCGAGAAAGTGTATCATCTCGACGACGATACCACAATGCCTTCCTGCAATCTTTCCATCAAATTTATTTACCCTGTTGAAAGCGGGAAGATGAACTTGGCCGATTTGCAGCAGATTTTTGTAACCTCGGCTCTGGGGAACGCTTTCGACAGTATCGCGGTGTCCGATGCCGTTGCGGCATATATAAACAATTATATTGATAATTATAAATCAGATGCGTCTATCTATCGCAACAACATTTCCGATTTGGACGCAGAAGAGCGTAATGAGGCCTATCATTATATAGGAGACGATGACAGCCTCGATAAGCCAACGGTGTTTTATTCGTATTACGAAACGCTTTCCGATACCATTGTATATAACAATCGCGGCGTGCTTTCGTTTCAGGTGCGGCAAGCCAATAGTAAGGATGATTTGGTTTCTTACAACTCGTACCGCAATTTTGTAGTAAATTTTAAAACGGGGACGTTGCTCACCGAAAGCGATATTTTTATTCCGGGTTACGATTTAGCCCTCCGCAAAATTTTCATTGCAACTTTACTGGAACAAAACAACGTGAAAACCATCAACGATCTGGAAGATTTGGGATATTTCGGGATAGAAGAAATCATGCCGAACAAGAATTTTTTGGTTACAGACAAAGGCATCACATATACATTCAACAAAGGCGAATACTCGGCTTATCAGCTTAAATCGCCCGCCGTTTTCATTCCCTACGACCTTATCACCACCATCCTGAAAAACAATACCGTAGTTTATAAATTGGCTGAAAATTAATTTGTTATCGATGTCGGCAGAACCTGTCAAAAAATATTTCCCCCAGCTCTCACAACAACAGCAAACACAATTCGACGCTTTGTTTGATCTTTATAAAGACTGGAATGGGAAGATAAATGTAATTTCCCGTAAAGATATTGATAATCTGTATGTTCATCACGTGTTGCACTCGCTTGGCATCGCCAAATACCTTCGCTTTGTACCCGATTCGTTGGTTATGGATGTGGGGACAGGAGGCGGCTTTCCCGGTATTCCCTTGGCGATATTCTTTCCCGAAGTTCAATTCCTGTTATTGGACAGTATCCGTAAGAAAATACGTGTGGGCGAAGAAGTAGCCCAAGCCATAGGTTTGGAGAATGTCGAGTTTGTTCATTCGCGCGTGGAAGATGAAAAACGGAAGTTCGATTTCGTAGTCAGTCGTGCAGTGATGCCCTTACCCGATCTGGTGAAAGTTACCCGAAAAAACATATCCGATAAGCAGCGCAATGCCATCCCTAATGGGATTATCTGTCTGAAAGGCGGCAATTTGGATGCGGAGATACATCCTTTTGCTTCGATAATAGAAAGGTATCCCCTGAGCAATTATTTCGACGAGCCGTTTTTTGACTCCAAACAGATCGTTTATATGCCGATTCACTGAGCAATATTTTATAAACCGGTTGATTATCACAATGAAATCATTAAAAGAACTCTATCGTATAGGCTGTGGTCCGTCCAGCAGCCACACCATGGGGCCTAAAAAGGCCGCCGAACTGTTTTTAGAACGTGTACCCCACGCCGCCGGATATGGAGTAACGCTTTATGGGAGCCTTGCCGCCACCGGAAAAGGGCATTTGACGGATGTTGCTGTACGCAAGGTCTTGGAGCCTGTTGCTCCGACGCAAATCGAATGGATGCCGCACACCTTTCTCCCTTTTCATCCCAATGCGTTGAAATTGGAAGGATTTGATTCCGAGGGAAAACTTGTCGATTCATGGACGGTTTACAGCATCGGTGGCGGCACCCTGTCCGACGGAACAAAAATCGTCGGCTTATCGGATGCGGCGCAAAAAGATATTTACGTCATGACCACCATCAGCGATATTTTGCAGTGGTGCGAAAAAACAGGCAAAACCTATTGGGAATACGTGGCCGAATGTGAAGAAGAAGATATCTGGGACTACCTGTCCGATGTTTGGCGCGTGATGCGGGACGCCGTGAAAAGGGGCTTGGATAACGAGGGCGTGCTGCCCGGCCCGCTCAATTTGCAGCGCAAAGCGGCGAGTTACCTCATCAAGGCGAAAGGATACAAAGCCTCGCTCCAGTCGCGCGGTTTGGTGTTTGCTTACGCGCTGGCCGTTTCCGAAGAAAATGCGTCGGGCGGCGTGATAGCAACGGCTCCCACCTGCGGCTCCTGCGGAGTACTCCCCGCGGTATTAAGCCATTTGGAAGAATCGCGCGAATTTAGCGAAAAACGCATCCTGAGGGCATTGGCCACAGCCGGATTATTTGGAAATGTGGTCAAAGAAAACGCCTCCATTTCGGGAGCCGAAGTCGGTTGTCAGGGCGAAATAGGGGTGGCCTGCGCGATGGCAGCCGGAGCTGCTAATCAGTTGTTTGGGGGAAGTCCCGCACAAATCGAATATGCTGCCGAAATGGGGTTGGAACATCACTTGGGCATGACCTGCGATCCGGTTTGCGGGCTGGTGCAGATTCCCTGCATCGAACGTAATGCATACGCTGCCGCCCGCGCATTCGACGCCAATTTGTATTCATCGTTCACCGATGGTATTCACCGCGTATCCTTCGACAAAGTGGTGGCCGTGATGAAAGAAACGGGACACGATATCCCATCGCTGTACAAAGAAACGGGCGAAGGTGGTTTGGCCAAAGGGATTAAGTTTAGTTGAGATTAGGCGAATACAGGCAGAAAATGATCCCCGATATGTTGAAAAAGCAGTAAAATAGTTGTTTTTTCGTTCAACTTTTTGAAAAAGACGTATCTTTGCATTGAGGAATCATACGGATTGTGGCTTGTAACGATGAAGACAACCAAACTGAGACAGGGTCTTCAGAAAATGATTTTAAAGTATCCTTCTAAAGCTACATCAATAAAAATTCCTTTCGAGATATTGCCTGAAAACCTTGAATAATAATGTGTTTATAAATTAAAATCTATGGCTCAACCTCTTGTATTTACCGGATTCACGCCCGACACTGTGCGTTTTTTGAAGGATTTGAAGGAAAACAATTACAAACAGTGGTTTGAGGCGCATCGCGAGGTATATGAAAATGAACTCTTGCGGCCATTCAAGGCCTTGGTCGCCGCGTTATCGCCCGTGATGTACAATATCGATTCGCAATTTGAGTTGCGGCCGCACAAGGCGCTTTCGCGTATTTACCGCGACATCCGCTTTTCGAAAAACAAAGACCCTTATAAAACCTGTCTTTGGATGAATTTCCAGCGGACGGTAACGCATTGGGAGTTTTTTCCGGGTTTTTTCATGGAGTTGAACGCCGAAAATTACCTCTACGGCATGGGGCTGTATCTGCCCAGACGAGCCGTGATGGACAATTTCCGCGACCTTATAGAATTGGAACCCGAAAACTTCGGTCAGATGGTTCAAAAAAGCGTGCTCGAACGGGGTTTCTCCATCGAAGGCGAGGCTTACAAACGTCCGTTGCCCAACAATCTGCCCGCAAACCTGCAAGCATGGGTGAACCGTAAAAGCATCTATGTGATGAAGATTCTGCCACACAACGAAACCCTTTATTCTCCCGCGCTCCTGCAACAAATTGCCGACGACTATACGGCCTTGAAGGATCTGTATCTGTTAATGGCCGAAGCGGCGGATTTAAGTGATTAGAGGGCTTTCCTCCGTAAATTCTACTCGGACATTTTTATTCGTTTGTGTGGAATACGAAGATTTTATGCTAACTTTGCCGAAAAGTTAATGAATCGTTTATGCTCTGTTTCCCGAACGCGAAAATAAATTTGGGGCTCAACGTTGTTTCCAAACGGCCTGACGGTTATCACAATCTCGAAACCGTGTTCTATCCTGTCGGATTAAAAGACGCGCTTGAGATTGTCCCTTCCGAAGGAAAAGAACCCTGCCGCCTGTTCCTTTCGGGTATTGCTATCGACGGGAAGACCGAAGACAACCTGATTCTCAAAGCGTATAAGTTGCTTGCCGAGGAAAAAAAAATTCCCCCCATCGATATTTACCTGTTGAAGAAAATCCCTTTTGGCGCAGGCTTGGGCGGCGGTTCGGCCGATGCGGCGTTTATGCTGAATTTACTGAACGAGACCTTTGCGCTGGGATATTCCGAACGCGAGAGGGAACGGTTTGCTGCCAAAATTGGAGCCGACTGTCCGTTTTTTGTCCGCAACAAGCCCGCTTTTGCCACAGGTATCGGCGATGAGATCGAGCCTGTAGAATTGGATTTGAGCAGCTATTGTTTTGTGTTGGTTAAACCGTCGTATGGCGTTCCTACCAAAGACGCTTACGCCCTGCTGAAACCTCGCGAAGCAGAGCTCTCGCTTAAAAAGATCATCCGAAAGCCGCTCAGCGAATGGCGCGGATTGATGAAGAACGACTTTGAGACGCCCGTTTTTCGAAAATATCCCCAAATTGGGGAGATAAAAGACGAATTGTACCGCCGGGGAGCGGTTTATGCCTCCATGTCGGGGTCGGGATCCTCGGTCTATGCGTTTTTCGACGAGATGCCCGATTTGAGCAACTGTTTCGACGGTTGTTTCGTCTGGCAATCGTAAAAATAGTGAAAATCAAGCATATATAATGTTTTGAAGCTTATAAATATACGAACAATGAATAAAATGAACTTGAAGATTCTTCTTCTCTCGCTGTTATTTGTGTTGCCTTTGGCGGCTCAACAAAAAAACGTTCCGCAAACGCTAAGCGCTTTTGGGTTGATTCCCGTGCAGAAGCCCGTGTTGTTAGACAGTACCGATTTGCAGGACAAGAAATTTACCGATGAAACGCTCCTGTCGTTTCCCGTTTCGTTTCCGGCGCCGGAACGTTTTATTACGCAGATAGAACCCGACGAACTCGGTTATTTTCACCTGTCCAAACCCGAAAAGGGGTATGCTTTCCAATTGGTTTCGTTTTTTGTGAAGAACGACCGTTACGGAAAAGGGAAGTTGAAAATAACCTCGCCCGATATGTTTGAAGTTTACATAGACGGCGAGAGCAAGACGAGCAAGAAGAAGTTCGAACCCAGTTACCGCACGGCCGAACCCGTGGAAACCGCGCTTAACGGAAACGTGAATAACAGCCGTGTCGTCCTGAAAATCCTGACTTATTCGGGAAGTCAGTCGGAGTCGGCCTTGAAAATTGAAATCGAAGCCGATAAATCGGACTCGTTAGTGCAATTTACCTTCGGGGAGAGCGATAAACGCAGGATGACCATCAACGACGTGCTGGAAGGCCGACGGGTTTCCTCTTCGTCCGTTTCGCCGTCGGGACGTTATGTTTTGCTGCGATTTTCCGAAACTTTCGCCGGCGGCGAAAGCAAACGCTCGATAGAGCTATACGATACAAAATTGAAAAAGACCCTTCTTTCGGATGCGGCAGATCGGTCGCAATTGAGCTGGATGCCCAAGTCCGATTTGCTTTATTACGTTTCCGACGAAGGAAAAAGCCGGACGATGTTCACATTCGACCCGGCAACGTTGACTACGAAAACAGTGGCCGAAAATCTTCCGAAAGAATCGTTTCATATCGCTCCCGATGAGAAATCGATGTTTTATTCCACCAAAAAATCCTTGAACGTTACCGAGCCCAAGGGCTTGAAACGATTGCTCGCCCCCGATGACAGACAGGCCTATTACCGCGACAAATATTATATCTGTCGCTATTTCTTCGACAGCGGTCTGTCGCAACAAATCACCTACGGTTGCCATACGGCATCATTAAATGATGTGTCTGAGGATGTTACGCAACTTCTGTTTAGCGTGAGCGAGGAGAATCTGACGGAACGCCCGTTCCGGAAAAATTCGCTGTTCCTCCTCAATTTGCAAACCATGCAGTTGGATACGATTTGGAAGGACGAACGTTTTGCCAATTCAGCCCGCTTCTCTCCCGACGGGAAGAAACTCCTGATTTCGGGAGCTCCTGAAGCTTTCAATAAAATCGGACAGAATATTGCTTCGCAAGAGATAGCTAACAGTTATGACAGTCAGGCGTTTATCTTCGATTTAGATACAAAGAAAATAGAAGCCGTAACGCGCAATTTTGATCCGGCTATCGACCAGCAGGATTGGAGCAGAAACAACGGATTCATCTATTTCCGCGTTCAGGATCGCGATTATGAAAACGTTTACCGATACGACCCGGCTCGCAAATCTTTCGAAAAACTGCCGCTTAAAGAGGATGTCATTCGTTCGTTCAGCATAGCCGACAACGGCGAATGGGCTACCTATACGGGCGTGAGCGCCTCCAATTCGTCGAGGGCTTACATACTCAATCTCAAAAGTTTACAATCGACGTTGATCGCCGATCCTTATGCCGAAAGGCTTTCGAAACTCAGCCTCGGCGAAGTGGAGGATTGGAGTTTCAAAAGCAGCTACGGTGATCCTATTGATGGCCGTTTTTATCTGCCGCCCTATTTCGACCCGTCGAAAAAATATCCGCTCATCGTATATTATTACGGCGGCACAAGCCCTACACAGCGTGTTTTTGAAAGCACTTACCCTCTTCATGTTTATGCTGCGCAAGGCTATGTGGTTTACACGCTGCAACCGAGCGGAACGACGGGTTACGGACAGGAGTTTTCGTCCCGCCATGTGAATGCTTGGGGAAAACAAACGGCTGACGAAATCATCGAAGGCACGAAAAAATTCGTTGCCGAACATCCTTTCGTCGAAGCTTCAAAAATCGGCTGCATCGGCGCTTCTTACGGCGGGTTTATGACGCAATACTTGCAAACCCAAACCGATTTGTTTGCCGCAGCCGTCTCTCATGCCGGTATCAGCAATATAGCGAGCTATTGGGGCGAAGGCTACTGGGGCTATTCCTACAGTTCGGTGGCGAGCGCCGACAGCTATCCGTGGAACAACCCGAAACTGTATATGGAGCAGAGTCCGCTTTTTCACGCCGACAAAATAAAAACGCCCCTGCTGTTGCTGCACGGCACGGCTGACACGAACGTGCCCATCGGAGAAAGCATCCAGATGTACACAGCGTTGAGGCTTCTCGGCAAAACCGTGGAATTTGTGCAGGTGGACGGCGAAAACCACGGCATTTACGATTACGCCAAACGAATTGCGTGGAACAACACCATATACGCATGGTTTGCCAAATGGCTGAAAGACGATTCGCAATGGTGGGATTCGATGTATCCCAATCCGCGTAAATAATTGATTTTTAATGTTGAAGCAGAGATAAAGGATGGAAAACTCCATAGAGTTCATCGCTAAGGATGTATGCCGTTTGGCCGTTTCGGTGGGCGCTTATTTGCGGGAAGAACAGCAAAAACTGAAAAAATCGGCCATCGAGATGAAGGGTGCACGGAATTACGTAACCTATGTCGATAAAGAGGCCGAGAAGCGCCTTGTGGAACAATTGAAGGAAATCCTTCCCGATGCGGGATTCCTGACCGAAGAGGCTACAGTAGAATACGTCAGGCGCGAATATACATGGATGATCGACCCTTTAGACGGAACAACCAATTACGTGCATGGAGACACGCCTTTTTCGGTCAGCATCGCCTTAATGAAAAACGACGAAATTGTTCTCGGCGTGGTTTATGACCCCGTTGCCGACGAGTTGTTCTCCGCCGTGGGCGGCGATGCCCGCTTAAACGGCGAAGCCATTCGCGTGAGCGACAAAGAAGCGCTGAAAAACGGATATATAGGTTTCGGCATCCCTTACAGCCTTTCTGCTGAGGGCGAAACCGTTTTGCGGAATGCCATAGCGTTGTTTCGGGAATGTTCGTTCAGAATGAAAGGCTCCTCGGCGCTCGAAATATGTTATGTGGCCTGCGGCCGTTTCGATGCGTATTTTCATTCGGGTTTATCGCCTTGGGATGTGGCTGCCGGATCTTTCATCTTGAAACGAGCCGGTGGAAAAGCCACCGATTTTTCGGGCGGAGACAATTACCTGTTCGGTAAAGAAATCGTTGCTTCCAACGGGAAAATTCACGACGACATTCTGTCGAAGATCATCGGGAAGTGAATGCCGATCATATCGGAAAACTTCAAATCCCCAGTTTTTCTTTTACGAATGCTATAATGAAATCTGCCGTTTTTTCCACGCCCAAAATCGAGGAATCGATGCACAGATGGTAGGATGAGGCCATACCCCATTCTTTATTGGTGTAGTAATTATAGTACTGCGCCCGTTTTTTATCGGTCTTCGATATTAAATCCTGCGCCCGTTCCGGAGATTCAATAATTTGCCTATATATCAGCCTGTTGATACGTGTGTCGGCGTCGGCGCTAATGAAGATGTTGATGCAATGGGGGTGATTGCGAAGCACATAGTCGGCGCAGCGCCCGACGAACAGGCAGGATTGCTTGGCCGCCAATCCCTTAATTACATCGCTTTGGATTTTAAACAGCGACTCGCCGTGAAGGTAATTCGATACGTAATAGTTCGACAACGAGTTGCCTCCGCCCCAAAAATTCTTCCCGAATTTGAAGGTGGATTTTTTCTCGTCGGCCTGTTCAAAAATTTCTTTTCCAAGGCCGCTCTCTTTCGAAGCTATCAATATCAACTCCTTGTCGTAATAAGCAATATTCAATTTTTTGGCGACGAGCATGCCAATTTCGCGCCCGCCGCTTCCCAATTGTCGTCCGATGTTCAGAACAAAATTTTCCATGTTATCTTTTTTTTATTGATAATCAGTTATATATTGATGTTGGGGTGAATTTCGTTTTTTGCTTCCTTCTTTTTGAATTGGCGGAATTGATGAATGAGCATGACTGCCGCGATGATGCTCGATAAAAGGTCGGCCGCCGGCATGCTGTACCAAACGCCGTTCTCGTCGAAGTAATTGGGCAAAATCAATAACAATGGAATCAAAAAGATGAGTTGCCGGGTTAGCGAGAGAAATATCGATTTCCCCGACATTCCGATGCTTTGGAAAAAATTGGTCGCAACCATTTGAAATCCAACGATGGGGTAGAAGACAAATACTATTTTTAAGCCGTTAACGGCTATATTGATCAGTTGCTCGTCAGTCGTGAAGATCGATGCAACCGCACGGGGAAACAGGTGCGCGACCGCAAATCCGGTAACCATGACGGCCGTTGCATAATAAATGGTTTTTTTCAATACATCCGTAACGCGCAGGTAGTTTTTTGCGCCGAAGTTGTATCCGGCAATAGGCTGCATCCCCTGATTCAATCCGATAACCACCATCACAAACAAAAAAGCCACCCGATTCACGATGCCGTAAGCGCCTACCGCCAAATCGCCCCCCGTCCGAATCAAGCCCTGATTGATGAGGATGACGATAATCGAAGAGGCGGCATTCATCAGAAAGGGCGACATGCCGATGGCGATCATCTCTTTCACGATTTTGAATTTCAGGCGGAAACTCTCTTTCGTGAAACGCAAAAAACTGTCTTTCTTTTGAAAAAGACCGATTTGCCAGAACAGCATCGCCGTTTGGGAAATAACCGTAGCCCAGGCGCTACCCTTAATCCCCCAATGAAATACAAAGATAAACAAAGGGTTGAGTATCATATTAATACCCACGGTCAGCAAGGTGGCATACATTGATTTTTCGGGTTTGCCTGAAGCCCGCAACACCGCGTTCAAGCCCATATACGTATGGGTGATCACGTTTCCTAAGAGGATAATGTGCATGAAATCGCGTGCATAAGGCAAGGTGTTTTCGCTTGCGCCGAAAAACAGGAGAATCGGATCCAAAAACAAGAGTGCGACAACGGCAAAAGAAAGACCGCTGATAATATTCAAAATCAACACATTCCCCAGAATTTGATTGGCGGAGCTGTAATCTTTTTGCCCCAAGCGAATCGACAGCAAGGTGGCTGCTCCAACCCCTACAAGCGACCCGAAAGCGGCGGCAAGGTTCATCAGGGGGAAAGTGATGGCTAAGCCCGAAATCGCCAGCGCCCCAACGCCATGACCGATAAAAATGCTGTCTGTGATGTTGTAAAGCGATGATGCAGTCATCGCTATAATTGCCGGAATGGCATATTGATAGAGAAGTTTACTTATTTTTTCGGTGCCTAACTCGGTCGGTTTTTTCGTTGTGGGCATATTTTTCCTATTTTTCGTTTCGATAGTACATTGATGAACAATCGAGGCGGTGTTTTGTTGAAAAAATTTCGCAAATATCAGTTTAGTCTGTTATTTTTTTATAAAAACGATAGAATAATGAAAAATACCTTATTTTGAGTGTTGCAAATTATAATTTTTATCAATAACTTGCGCTGTTTTTTTGTGGAAATACGAATAATCAGGATTTTGAATCTTTTGTAGTAAGGTTATATAATTGGATTTTTGAAACAAAAATACACTCTATTAGAACGTAAACATAACACTATAAATTTTTATTAGATGAAGAAAATCAATTGTTTAGCAATGGTGGTCATGCTTGTTCTGGCTGCCTGTAGTAAAGAAGACGGTCCCGGCGGATCTACGATACAACCGGACAGTTCTGTTATTGGCGACTATGTGTATAAAGGTAGCGATTCTAAGGTAGTGGTTACGGCCGATTCTGTCGATTTTTCGGCAGCTTCGCCCACGGCTGCTGTGGAACTGACTATTGCTTATCGCGGCTCTACGAAGCGTGCGCCCTCTATTACGGTTACTCCTGCGGGAATAGCGGGTGTATCGACCGGTTCTGCCTACGTCGATTCGACGGTAGTAAACGGTAAATACGGTTACAATTACACCATCACCGTAACGCTGACGCCCTCAACCGAAAGCAAGTACGGTCACATTGTGGTTAAAGACCCTGCCGATGCTTCGATTTCGAAAACTTTTGCCTTTTATTGCGCGTTCGACGAGACGACAATCGGCGGCTTTACTTACGACGGGAACGATGCAGGTATTGTGATTTCGGAAGACAAAACCGACGTGGTTTACACTCAGGCCAAAGCCGATGCAACCTTGAAGATTGCCTACCGCGGCTCCACGCGCAATGCGCCCTTGGTAACGGTTACGCCTGCAACCAATTCGGGGATCGACGCCAGCAATATTGAATTCGACGGCGAGACCTCGGTGGATGGCAAGCTGGGCTACAACTACACCATCAATGTGTTGCTGTACAAACCAACAGCCATCAAGACGGGCGAAATTGGTGTAACCGACCCGACGAACACAGCCATTACAAAGAAATTTACGTTTGCAGCTTACCTCATTGCATCGGGCGCCTTGGCCGAGAGCAATATCTATTGGGACGGTAGCAAACTGACTTTCGACACAATCCCCGGTCCGAATACCAATAAGGCCGGCGTCTTATTCCAATGGGGATCGCTGGTGGGTATTTCGCCTGCACAAACGAACAATGCTACGGCATTTGACGCTGAGGCTACGCCTATCTATGTGCCCGATGTGGCGGCCGGCACTTGGTCGGCTACTACGGCTTCCGCTGCAGGCTGGACATACACTACCATTCCCAGCCCCAGCACGCTTCAAGGCGATGAAGCCTACACCAACTTGGTGCTGTATGAATATAGTGACGCTACATCATACGCGGGTTATATGGGCGATATCTGCGCTTATCTTACCAATAAAGCATGGCGTATGCCCCGCAGTACCGAATTGGGATGCGACAACAGTTCCACTCCGGTTACTACAGCAGGATGGTCGGCTCTTCAGGGTACGGCCGGCGCAGATCTTACGTTGAACAATGAGGCAGGCACCAACACCAATATCTCTGCCTATTACGAATTTGGCGGCGTGGTATTCCCCTTGACGGGTGCACGTAGCATTGCCGGTGCATTGAGTAATACGAACAACACCACTTATATGTGGTTGGGCAGCGCATACACAACTGCCGGTCAGGCTCACCGCGCTAATCTCACCAGTACTGCGGTGAATGCAGCGCAGCGTTCCGCTTTGCGCAACGGACAACCCATTCGTTGCATCAAAAACTAAACTGTTTATACAACGCGAGCCTGACCTTTCGGGGTCGGGCTCTCGTTTTTTTATCAATACTGAATGAGAACAAAAATCACAAGAA
>JAISUH010000060.1 GCA_031272205.1 Dysgonamonadaceae bacterium
CAACGGACAACCCATTCGTTGCATCAAAAACTAAACTGTTTATACAACGCGAGCCTGACCTTTCGGGGTCGGGCTCTCGTTTTTTTATCAATACTGAATGAGAACAAAAATCACAAGAAAAGCTGTTGGGACTTTCCTGATGGGTTTATTCCTGTTTTCCACGCTAACCCTTTCGGCACAAGACAACAATCGTAAGGTGTTGCACGGCTGGGTGCGCGACGCCGGCGGAGAACCCTTGCCCGGCGCTACCGTCAGCATTCAGGGCTCCAAGCAGGGCGCTGTTACCGACGCCGACGGGAATTACGTCTTAACCTTGCCGGCCGGTGATAACGTTACTTTAGTCTATTCCTTCATCGGAATGGAACAAAAAACGGTGAAATACAAGGGCGAACGTACGCTGAATATCACGCTCGATAACGCGAATGCGCAGTTGGATGAGGTGGTGGTTACCGGTTATCAAAATATCCAGCGCCGCGACCTCGTGGGCGCCTATACCACATTGAAGGCCGACGAAGTCCTGATGCCCTCATACACCTCTATCGACCAGATGCTTCAGGGACGGGTGGCCGGTATGGTGGTAACCAGCACGAGCAGCCGCGTGGGCACCTCGCCATCGATACAAATCCGCGGTACAAGCACCTTGTTGGGCAATCAAGACCCGCTGTGGGTGATAGACGGCATTATACAGGAAGACCCCTTGGAACTCAGCGGCAGTTCGCTGATGACCGACGATTTGAAAAATATCATCGGCAACCAAATCTCGTGGTTGAATCCGGCCGATATCGAAAGCATTACAATATTGAAAGACGCTTCGGCCACAGCTATCTATGGCTCTAAGGCCTCTAACGGCGTTATCGAAATACAAACCAAAAAGAGCAAGAGCGACCGGTTGAGTATCAACTACAACGCCAATATGGTGGTTGGCACGCAACCCAACTACGGACAGTTCAACTGGATGAACTCGAAAGAGCGCGTAGCCTTTTCGCAAGAGGCTTTCAACTGGGGAACACCCTATTACTCGGCGCCTTTCAAACAAATACATACCTACGAAGGTCTGTTGCGCATGTACCTTGAACACGATATCACGGTCGATGAATTTTTGGCCGAACGCAGCGCTATGGAGGTGAGAAACACCGATTGGTTTAAGCTGCTGACACGCACACCGATAAGCCATAATCACAATGTCAGCATGTCGGGCGGCACCAACAAATACAGCTACACCGCTTCGATGGGCTATAACAACAATCAGGGGCAGGAGATCGGCAACGACGGCGATCGCATGACAGGACGTATTGCCGTTACGATGCGACCCTCGTCCCGTTTTACGATCAATGCCTCGCTCAACGGCAGCACCAGTACGACTAACAGCTTTGCTACCGGCGTCAATCCCTTGAGCTATGCAACCAACACCAACCGCACCATTGCATCGGATGCGTGGTATCAACGCCGTGCTTCATACTCTTATAACGATGCGGAGTCGCTGTCGTATAATTTTCTCAACGAGCGCGACAACAGCGGTTCGCGCTCGCGTTCGAATCAGCTGCAAGCTGCATTAGACCTCAAATGGAACATCCTCGAATGGCTCACCTATCAGTTTACGGGCGGCTATACCACCCTCAATTCGTCGAACGAGGCATGGGAAAATGAGCGCACGTATTATGTGGCCAACAACTATCGCGGTTACGACTACAATTCGGTAACTCCCGGCAGCGACCTGTATGCGGCGGCCTTGTTGCCCTTTGGCGGCGAGCTTTACACCAGCGATTCGCACCAGAACTCATACAACATTCAGAACAAGTTGCAGATAAGCAAGACATTCAATCCCGAAAACCGCCTGAACGCCCTGCTGGGTTTCGAGCTACGTTCGGCGGAAAACAAAAGTTTGGCAAACACCGTCTATGGCTACGTGCCCGAACGCGGCGAGGTGATTATCCCGCCCACCACGCCCGAAGCATTCGTTCCCATCACCAACTCGACGAGCGGATGGGGCATCCTGCGACAGATGTATGAAGGAGGCTGGAAAAAGACCAACCAAACCAACAATTTCATGTCGTTTTTTGCGACCTTTGCTTATTCGCACAAAAACCGCTACGTCCTCAACGCCAATATGCGTAACGATGCATCGAACCGTTTCGGACAGAACACCAACCGCCTGTTCGACCCTACCTATTCGCTGGGTTTTTCGTGGCGGGCATCGGAAGAATCCTTCCTCAAAGAGAACGTCAAATGGATTTCGTCGCTCAACCTGCGTGCCACTTACGGTATTCAGGGGAATGCGCTGACCAATGTCAGCCCCGATCTGATTCTCAATCAGGGTAAGGTGGCCGAGCTCTACAATCAATACGTTTCCACCATCTCGCAAATCCCCAATCCCTATCTTTCGTGGGAACGCACTACGTCGTGGAACTGGGGGTTGGACTTGGGTTTGTTCAACTTGCTGAACATGAACATCGAGTATTACACGCGCCGTTCCAACGCCGTGATCCGGCAGACCTTGCCCTACGAATACGGTATCGAATACATGAACCGCAACGGCGGCATCATCTACAACCGAGGCCTCGAATATACGTTGAACGTAACGCCCATCCATTCGGAAAAGATGGCGCTCAGCATTAACCTGAACGCATCGAAAAACTGGAACGAGGGCGGCCAGACCACTGTCAATTACACCCGCACTCAGTTTATCAACGGCGCGTCGGATGTGATCTTGAAAGAGGGTTATCCCTTAGGGTCGTTCTGGTCGTATTCGTTTGCCGGACTCAATGCAGAGACCGGCGAAGCCATGTTTAATTTGCTTGATATTCCCGCCGACCAACGCAGTAGAACGCTCGATCCGGCCTCCTATTTGGTGTATTCGGGTCAGAGGACGCCTTATTTTACGGGCGGTTTGGGATTGAGCTTCCGTTACAGGAGCGTAACGCTCAACACTACATTCTCGCTGCTTATGGGTAACAAGAAACGCTTGCCCTCGCCTTATGAGCAGTTCACCAGCTCGTATTACATGCCCGATCCGACGGTCAACGTCAACCGCGATCTGCTGAATCGATGGAAAGAACCCGGCGACGAAGCACGCACCATCATCCCGTCGTTGCCGCGTGCCAGCAGTACACAGATCACTCTGCCCGACACGGAAACATCATACACCATACCTTTGTGGGCCATGTCGGATGCCATGGTGGTGGACGGCTCTTTCCTGCGTTGCCGCAGTGTGGGGCTGAACTGGCAAATGCAGCGTAGCCTGTGCGAGAGCCTCAAGGTGAAGAGCCTGTCGGTGAATTTTACCGTGGATAATCTATTTGTGCTGGCTGACAAACGCTTCAACGGTTTCGATCCGGAACTCAACAACAGCGTGTTACCGCATAACTATTCTTTAGGTTTCAATATAGGTTTTTAAATACATACAGCAATGAAAATACGCTATATATACACTATTGTCGCAATTTTTGCTCTATCGGCTTGCTCTGATTTTTTAGAGCCCAAGTCGCAAAGCGAATACGTGCCCAAAGATGCCAATGCCTTGCAGGAGATGCTCATTGGTTCGGCATATCCCGCGCACAAGGGTGGGGGATATATCTTGACTTATTTAGAGTTTTTTAGCGACGATATTCAACTTCATAAAACGGATTATCAGTTTAATATCAACAATGCGGGTGAGGCCAAAGCGCTGCAAGCCGCGTTTACATGGCAACCCGATATGTTTTTCACCATGACGCTCAACAGCTATAACATCCACAATATATGGGATGGCTATTACGACTATATATTGGGAGCCAATGCCGCGCTCGATTATATCGACGACGTGGAGGGCACTGACGACGAGAAAAACTATGTGCGGGCGCAAGCCTACGCGCTGCGAAGTTTTTACTATTTCATGCTCGTCAATCATTTTGGAGCGCCCTACAACTACAACCGCGACGCATTGGGCGTGCCGTTGAAGCTCGACAGTCAGTTGGCGTCGTCGGAGAACTTGCTGCAACCGCGCAACACGGTGGAAGATGTTTACAATCAGATTCTCAAAGACCTCGACGAGGCCGAACGGCTTTTTATCGATTTGCCCGAAGCCAAGCAAAATCCGTCGGAATACTTGGTGGGACTGCCCATGATTCAGTTGCTGAAATCGCGGGTGTATCTCTATATGGAACGTTGGGCTGACGCCCAAACTTATGCCGCTAAGGTGATCAACGACTGGTCGTTTGTACTGCACAACCTCAATTCGAGTACTTATGCAGCCACAGCGATGAAGCCCTATTACAACTTCACCAATACCCGCGCAAAATCGCCCGAAATCATTTGGCTGTACGGCAAAATATCTGACCTTACCGACTTGTTTGACGGCACCGTAACACGCACAGACAACGGCACTACCCTGTTACGCAATGCTTTCACCGCATCGACTACGCTGTTGAACAGTTTTAAGACCGGCGACCTGCGCAAGGACAAATACATCTCGAAGGAGTTTGACCGTCAAAACAATGTGTTTTTGGCATCCAACTATTCCGCTTTCGGCAAGTATAACATCACCGAGCGGGGCGTTCCCGATGGTTCGGCCAATTTTGCGCTTTCGTTCCGTTTGTCGGAAGCCTATCTCAATTTGGCTGAAGCAGCTGCGTTCAATGGGCAAGAAGATGTGGCGCGTGACGCCATTCACACACTGCTGCAAAACCGTTATTCGGCCGGTACAATAGAGGATGCTACAGGACTGAGCGGCAACGACCTCCAACAATTTATCCGCGATGAACGGCGTAAAGAACTCTGCATGGAAGGACAACGTTGGTTCGACTTGCGGCGTTACGGTATGCCTGCGCTGACACATGCGTGGGATAACCAAAACTACACGCTTCAGGCCGAAGACCCGTCATATACCATGCCGATCCCCGAAGCCGTTCTTGAACGGAATACGAAATTAGTACAAAATCCGCTGGCTCCTGCACGGCAGCCCGGTTAACTTTTCAAACAAGATGAAACGTATGAAAACGATATACAATGTGGCCGGAGCGCTGTTGCTGTGCCTCACGCTCACGACCTCCTGTTACAGAGAGGATGCGCTGACCCCTTCTGAGGGAGGCATCGAGCCCCGCTTCACACTCCCGCAAGGCAACAATCCGTGGGACGACGACATCATGCAAATCTACGAGCAATATGGCGTTTATTTGATTTACACCGACTTGGAGATTTCCGATTTCAACCGCAACTGGGTGGGTACCATCGGTACCGACTACGAAGGATACAGCTCGCAAAACGATGCCATGACAGCGGGGTACGTCAAGTTTATGAAAACCCACATCTTCCCTTACCTTACTCCGCAGGTTTATAAAAAAGTGTTGCCCATGTATTGGTACATGGCCTATAACGTGCGAGCCAATTTCTTTGGTTTCCACACGCCGCAAAACAACATGTTCAACGGATTGGATTTCTGGGCTATGTGTATGTACGGTATTCCCGACCCCGTAACGCAGGAGGACTTTGTTGTTCCCGTAGATCAGCAGACCTACGGACAGCGGCGTAAGATGGTGTTGGGAGAGATTTATAAACGGGCGGTAAACAACGGCAGTATCGTTATTCCCAACGAGTTTAAGGAAGGTTTCGACTTTGTTACCAAGTTGTCGTCCGATCCGTCGTCCAACGATTATTTTCTCACACGAGGATTTGCAGGAGGTATTTACTTGAACAAGTTCAATGGTACCAGCCGCGTGCCGGTAAACAACGATCCGGCGCCGACGATGAGCGTTACTTTTGTCGATTACATTCACCTTATGATGTATTATACCGAAGATGAGCTCAATGCCCTATATGGCGATTATCCCTTCCTCACCAATAAACTCAGTATAGTGTATAACCTGATGAAAGACCAGTACGGTATAGACCTGCACGAAGTTTGCGCCGGGCCTGCCGATTGGCAATCGTTTTAATAAAAGAAAGATCAATTATTTAATGCGTTTAATGAAAGTTTTTTGTATTTTATTGTGCTGTATGTTCGGTACAACAGCCTTTTCACAGTCGTCAAGCGACTGGTTTAATGCTTCTCCGGCCGATGCTGACAGTGTGTATGGCGCGGCTGTCAACAAAGCGTATCAATATATAGCAGAGAAAAAATTGAAAGTGCGGAAACGCCCTATCGTGGCTCTTATCGGGTCGGGAATCGATCTCAATCAGCAGGACTTGCAACATGCGCGTCATGCCGACAGTTGGAATTTCTTAGGCGGAAAAGACGGGCGCGTGATGGATTGGGTTACTAACGAGGGCGACCGTGAATTTTTGCGTCTCAAAGACCTTTATGCCGATTATCTTTGCGAAGGCGATACGTTTTATAAGATTGTAAACGGGAGACGGCAACAGGTGGCGCCGCCCCAAAACCGCGACGAGTTTAATTATTACCGCTATCGCATCATGCCCGAATCGGAGCTGGCCTCCCTTTACAGCAGTTGGCAGTTTGCATACGTTACCGAAGAATATGTGGGGCGCATCGACAGCCTGATGCGGCAGCATTTTCCCAGCAAAGAGCTTACAATGAACGATTTTAAGGATTGTTATAACGAGTTAGCGCAGGCCGACAGCCTGATGAATGCCGTACTCACGGTGGTCAGCTATGCCTTCAATGTTTATCACACAGACAAATGGGAGCCGGTACGCAAGCTTTTAGGCAACCGCAGCGTGAGCAATGCACAGCAACGCTACCTGAATGCAATGGAACGTCGAGCTAACGACCACCGCCAAGAGATTGTCGGCGATAATCCATTTGATATAAACGATATACGTTATGGGAATCGAGTCCTTGACACCTCCGATGCCTTGTCGGGCGTGATGCAGGCAGGCATTATTGCTGCCAAACGCGATAATCGGACAGGCATCGATGGTATTGCTCCTCAGGCGCAAATACTGTCCCTGCGTATCGATCCGGGCGTAGGTGAACCCTATCTGAAAGACATTGCAGTGGCCATCCGTTATGCAGTCAATCACGGCGCCGACATCATTGTGCTCTCGCAACAAAACAGCCTCTATCCCGAAGCGCAACGGGTCTGGGTAGCTGATGCGCTGCATGAAGCCGAAAAGCGAGGCGTATTGGTGATTGTGCCCGTATGGGAACTCTCTCGCGACATCGATAAAGAGATTTTTTACCCCAATCGCGAAATGGGAGGCAGCGTGCTGACCAATCTTGTTACCGTGGCCGCTTCCGACCGTAAGGGACTGCCTGTCATGGCCGCTAACTACGGGTCGCATGCGCTCGATATCTTCGCTCCGGGGGTTGATATCCGCTCCACCTGCACCGGCGACAGCTGTTTAACGGCTTCAGGAGGAGGACTTGCGGCAGCTACCGTAGCCGGGGTTGCAGCCCTGCTGAAAACCTATTTTCCCAAACTGACCGGCACGCAACTGCGCGATATCCTGTTGCAAAGCGTTACTTCACGCCGCGGCGTAGAGGTGGAAAAAGGCATCCGTATCAATGGCAGAGCGACACAAGACTGGTTTTATTTTGAAGACTTGTGCGCATCGGCCGGGATTGTCAATGCCTGTCAGGCTGTGCTTGCTGCCGAAGAAATAACCCGCAATGGCAGCGTGAAAACCCTTTCGATAACGCCGGCAACGCCGGTTACAACGGTGCGCCCGCCTAACAGCCTGACGGAAGTTCTTCCCTTCACTGTGTCCGACGGACAAGCTATTGTCAGCGCTGTTACGGGTGGGGAGACGCCCGATTTTTCGTTTGCCCTGAACAACGATAGCGTGCTGCACCCTGAAACCTTGCCGTCATTCCTGCGAACAGCGGTGCTAACAGTCAATACCGAGCGACAACAAGTTACGGTTACCAAGCCCTATCGTCCCTCTTACATACGCTTAGATGGCCGCATGGATTTCGATGCAGCTGCCGGACGCCTCAGCGAACTTCTCGGCAAGGGGATTGTGTCTATCGACTACCCGCACCGCAAGGTCTATTTTCAAACTTTCGACCGGACTCTTATCCCCAAGGATGAAGCCCAACCTGCCGAGCTGATCATCAAGGATGGAAAGCTCAATGTCATCGATCGCCGTTTCTTTTTGGAACAAATTTTTGATTATCGCAACGGCGATTCCATTTACCATGGATCCTTGCCCGTCGTTATCGATTTTTGGGCTACATGGTGCGGCCCCTGCATGCGCATGATGCCGCAAATGGAGCAGATGGCGGAACGCTACAAAGGAAAGGTGCTGTTTTACAAAATCAACGCCGATCGCGAGAAAGACCTTTGCAAAGAGCTGAATATACAGTTGTTGCCAACATTATATTTCATTCCTGCGGACGGTAAACCCATCATCGAAACGGGTGCGCTGCCCGAAAAGTACGAGCAGATTATCGAAGAACAATTGTTGAAATAGACATTACATACAGGCATTTTTTCGCTGTGCGGTTTCGAGCGCCGGACAATACCTCAATTTGAAAAAACGTATTTCCCCGCAGGGACTTCGAAGATCAAACAGTCGTTATCTTCACCGATTTTTCGGATGTAATCGTTTAATCCTTTGATGGTTTTCCCTCCATCTTTTGGAAAAAATACGTTTGCCGTACAATTTGGAGGGACGCTTATGCTTAACCGGAGACGGTTTTCATCTTTTTGCCAATGCGATTCTATTTTCCCCGCCGGGGAATTGTAGATGGCTTTTGCCCACGATAATTGTTTTTCTTCCAACCGTGGAACGCGGATGATAAACTTCCTGAATCCGGGTACATGGTCGTCGCGGCGGATACCTGCCACACCGTCCACGTACCACGCGCCGGGGTAAAGGTAGGAGCTGTGCAGCAACGAATGTCCGGGGAGGTCTTTTTCCCACATTTCCCAAATAGTTGTCGCTCCGTTTTCGCGCATGAATCCCCATCCGGGATAATCGGTTTGCGAGGTCATGGAATAAATCAAATCGTCGCGGCCTTCGTCGCGCAACACCTTAAAAAGCATTGCGCCGCCTGTGATGCCGACGTGGATGTGTCCTTTTTTATGGACAAGGATTTCTCTTTCGAGCCTGTCCATAATGGTTTGCCTTAATTCTGCGTGCATCACGTTGCCGTATAACGCTGCGGCGAGGTTAGCCATCGATGCGTCGGCATAACTGTGGTCGTCGGGGTTGTAGAACTTTTCGTGGATGGCCCTGCTTGACGCTTCGGCTTGATGTTCCCATTTTTCGGCGTCGGAATAGCGACCGAGCACGCGGGCTATTTTCGCTGCTGTGCGCAGGTTATACACCCGGTAGCAGTTATTGAAACAGAGCGTTTCGGGTTTGTTGTTGTTCATCCCTTCGGCTGTCGCGTTGGGCCATAGCCAGTCGCCAAGGAAATCCCACGAACCGCCAAAACGTTGCAAGAGATGGTTTTCGGTGTGTGAATCAAGAAATTCGAGCCATCCTTTCAGCATCCCGTAATTTTTCTCCAACACACGAGTGTCGCCTTCATGTTGATAAATCAGCCAGGGGAGTGTTACCACAATCCCGCCCCAGGCAGGGCCTCCACCTCCGTGATAGGTTGGGGCAGTGTGGGGGAGAACGCCGTTGCCGAAAAATCGTCCGCTATTGATTTGTTTGTGCGCCCAAGCCGGATCGTTCATGTTTCCCACCATCGATTCGGTGCCTTGCACGTCCCTCCAGTCTTCGAGCCATTTGGTGTAAAACGCGCCGAGGCGGTAATTAAACAGGCCTGTTTCCGAGGTGGCATGGGCATCGCCACCGTATCCGAAACGTTCGCGCTGGGGACAATCTACGATGTATCCGCCGATGGAGAGGTTTTGAAAAGTCCAGCATATACGGTTGTAAATCCAATTTTGCAGCGGGTCGGAGCAAGTGAAGGTTGTTGATTTTTGAAACGAGGTGCGGACGAGCCGTCCCAAAACATCCGATAACTGAGGTTTGGATGTCGCACCTTTGACGGTGATCCATCGCCCAGAGCTGTAATTGAAGCGGTTGCGAAAAGTTGCTTTGCCCGATTGTCCTACAACAATCGCACTTCGGATACCGAAAGTCATTTCGTCTTGTTCGCGCTCCGAAAAAAAGAAGCGAACCGTGTCTCCCGGAGCGGCGTGGACGGTGATTTGCGTCCATCCGGCAAAATTGACGCCCATATCGATGCGGTAAACGCCGTTTCCCCTGTTTTCGACCGATACGGGTTTAATTTCGTCGAACAGACGGTTTCCTTCGACCTGTTGGGCTGATAGAACAAGTTGCGGCGCATATTGTGTGGCCTGCGTCCATTTGGAGTCGTCGAAACCGGCCAAATTCCATTCGGGTATCGTTCGGGTATCGTCCCATATTTCCCCTCCGTAATTGCCGAATTCCCATTTTCCCGTCAATCGGTTTGGACTGGGATGAATTTTCCACGAATCGTCTGTCTTGATACGATTAATCAATTGTCCATCAATATTGTAAAGGTCTGCCTGTGCAGAAACGATTGGGGTGCGGGGTTTGTCGGGTGTGATGTAGGGTGCGAAAATCGACCATGAAGCGCCCAACCAGAGAGCGATGGTATTTTTACCTTTTTTCAATGCCGGAGCAATGTCGTAAGCAATGTACCGCGCACGTTTTGTGTGGTCGGTAACCGAAGGAGCCAAAACCTCGTCTCCGATTTTCTCCCCATTGACATACACTTCATGGTAGCCGACCGATGCGACGAACAATACGGCGCGATGAGGTTTCTCTTTGAGGACGACGTTTTTTCGGAGCCAGGGGTCATACACATTGCAATCGTTTGATTGGTAATCGAACAGTTGTTTAGATCCAATCCATTTAGCCGTCCATTCGTTCTGGGAAAACAATCCGGTACTCCATTCGGCCACCGCGCTCCACGGCGAGACCTTTCCCTTTTCGTCTTTTACCGCGACTTTCCAATAACAGGTTTTGTCGGACAACAGCGCTGCGCCGTCGTAGGCAATCAGTTGCATGTCGTCCGATTCTATCCAGCCGCTGTCCCACAGATCGCCGACATTTTTATCCAGCGTTTCTTTGGAACAAGCGACCAAGATGCGGTATGCGCTTTGTTTTTGGGCGAATTGATTTTCATCGACGGCTCTCAGCGTCCAGCTGAACCGAGGCTTTTTTTCGTCCAATCCTTGTGGACGGGTTAAATATTCCAATGTCAAATTATCCGGAATTATGCTCGAATTTTTTGCTTTTATCCAGTTCAGACAACGCCCGAACCATTCATCGAGGGTGGGCGTTGAAGAGAATCCGTGTTCTCCTGCGAAATAGAGGTGCATCTCGGCCGAAACGCCGTTTTTTTGCAGCGCTTCATAAAAACGCAGGCTGTTTGCAACGGGCACCAGCGTGTCGTCGGAAGCGTGAAAAAGAATGGTTGGGGGCGTGTTTTTGTTCACCTGCAATTCGTTCGAAAAATACCGGATTTGTTCGGCAGAAGGCGTTTTTCCGATCAGGTTTTCGCGCGAACCCAAGTGAGTGAACCTTTCGTCGAATGTGATGACCGGATACACCAGAATCATAAAATCGGGGCGCACGCGAGCCTGTTTATTTTCGACAAGTATCGTATCGCAATGTACGCCGGCCGAAGAAGCCAAATGCCCTCCTGCCGAAAAGCCCATGATACCCACCTTCGTCGTGTCGATACCCCAAACGGACGATTTCTCGCGGACGATTTCGATGGCGCGTTGCGCATCTTTGAGGGGCGCAAAAGATTTGTCGCCGACAATTTCTTCGTCGGGGAGACTGTATTTCAGGACGAAAGCGGCGATGCCCTGTTCTCGAAAAGCCTCTGCTACGCGAAATCCTTCGCGCCGGATGTGCTCGTTGTAATATCCTCCGCCGGGGCAGATAATGACGGCGGTTTTGTTTTCGCCTGCGGGAATGAAGGGCGTGATGGAAGGGTTAGTGATGCGCCTCACTACGAGGACGTTTCCGGCATCATCAAGGGTCTGTTCTTCTGCCACAGGCAGCGTGTTTTTTTCGTACAGTAAAATTTCGGGATCTTGCTGCGCATGAGCCGCAAAGCTCAAAGGCATTACCATCAATAGGAGAGCGATTAGATTTTTTTTCACGGGTTTGATTTTAAGATTGTTTGAAAAGTATGTGTGCCGCTTTTAACCTCTTGAAAACCGGATTTTCCGGGGAGATAAATTGTTGCCCTGCAATTTACCGGAACGGAAACGTTGAGGGTGAAGATTTGGTCGTCGTTTATTTTCCAATCGACCGATACGGCACCGAGATGCGTATCGTAGCTCGCTTTTACCCATCTTAAATCTCCGGCTGTTTGCGGTGCGATAGTGAGATGCTGGATTCCGCTGTCGTCGGTTGGGCCGGGGATTATTCCGGCTAAAGATCGGAAAAACCATTCTTCTATTTGCCCCATCATAAAATGGTTCCATGAGGCTCCTTTTCTCGGATCCCACAATTCGGTCAATGTTGTAACGCCAAACTGCAACTGGAAACCGTATCCGGGAACATCGCTATGGTTGTGCATCCAATACATAACCTCATTGAAGCCGTTATCGGCCAATGCGCGAAACAGATAGCGATTGCCTACATCGCCGGTCGAAAGGCGATAGCCTTTTTCGCGAATGTCGGCCATCAAATTTTCGATAACGGCCTTCCGGTCAATGTCTTCAACCAATCCGGCGAACAGCGGCATGGCGTTTGAAGCCTGACTTCCTGTTCCGTATTGTTTGGTTTTTTTGTCGAAAAAGGTGTTGTTGAATGCCTTTTTCACCTTTTTCGATAATGTTTCGTAACGGCGGGCATCTTCCGTTTTGCCCAGCATTTTCGCCGCTTCGAACAAGCGCTCAATGGCCATGTAATAATGTGCGGAAGCCGATAGCGGAACGGGCGTGTTGCGCGAAATGCCATAGGGAAACTCAATGTTGTAATCGCACCAGTCGCCTAATCCGTGAGAAAGAATGTGATTGTCGGCGGTTGTGGACAGGTAATCGACGTATTTTCTCATCACATCGTAATACTCCTTGATGAGCGACGCGTCGTTATAAAATTCGTAGTACATGAAGGGGATGAAGATCCCGGCTATACCCCATTCGGGCGAATCTCGAAATCCACTTTCGAAGATGACATATTCGGGAGCGATATCGGGAATCAGCCCGTTGGGGAGCTGTGCGTCGCGGATATCCTGCATCACTTTGCGCATGAGGAGCGACTGATCGAAATTGTAAAACAATCCGGGACCGTTGAGGTGGTCTTCTTCGAGCCATCCCAATTTTTCCCGATGTGGGCAGTCGGTAAATACTGCTTGCATATTGCTTTTTATGGCGTTTACAATAAGCGTGTGCGTTCGGGAGAATATTTCGTTCGACGCCCGAAATTGTCCTGTCTGAGGAACGCTGTTGTAAACAAAACAAGATTGCAGATCCAACAAAACCGGAATATCACGCCCGTCGTTTGCCCCCGTCGGTTTTGCGCCGTCAACCTGAATGTAACGGTAGCCGTAATAGGAAAAGCGGGGACGCCAACTTTCTACGGAATCGCCTTTTAAGGTATATTCGAAATAGTAAGGCGAACCCGATTGCTGTTGATTTACTCCTCCGGTTGTGTCGGTATTCTCACCCAATGTAAACCGCACTTTGTCGCCTCTTTTGCCTGAAATTCGTATTTCCGGAAAACCGGAGAGATTTTGTTCCATATCGAACACGTAAGACTTGCCGACTTTTGTCATTTTTTTAACAGGAAATCGTTCCCTTATTTTCACGGGATTGGCGGTTTGGGCGGTTAATTTCCCTTTTGGGGCATTTTGAATCACCACAGGCTTCCATCCCGAATCGTTGAACAGTGGTTTGTCCCAACCCTCCTGTTCCAAACGCGCATCGTAATCTTCTCCTCCGTACATATCGTTGAATATCAGCGGACTGAGCGAATATTTCCACGTTTCATCAGAAGAAACAATTTTCGACGAACCGTCCGTATAGGTGATTACCATTTTGAAAAACAGGGTAGGCGGGCCGAAACTGACCTGCATTTTCGCATAGCGGCCTCCCTGTTCGTTGTAAAATCCGTTGCCCAGCAATACGCCAACGGTATTTTGGCGATTTATCGCAGTTGTAATGTCGAAAGTATTGTAATAGACGGTTTTATCGTAATCGCTCCATAGCGGTGCAAATTCGGCGTCCCCCAATTTTTTGCCGTTGAGCGACAATTCGTAATGTCCCAGTCCGCAAATATAAATAACGGCGTCCCTTACCGGTTTTTCGGAAGAAAAATCTTTGCGGAGGTAAATGCTTTGTTTGGATAGAGGCGCCGTTTCCCTCCATTTTTTTGCAGCTTCGGATGCAGGCGCTATGCTGTGGTAATTTCGTCCCTGCGGCAGATCGGAGGCTTCACGAGTAATTGCGCCGATCCATTTTGCATCCATATCGGACGGGGCTATGCGGAAGGATTGTTTTTCACTCCATTCCGATGCTTTGTTTTTTTGATCCCAGACACGAACGCGCCAACGGTATTTTTTTCCCCGTTTCAACAGCGCTTTCCCATAATAGGGGATCTGTTGGCACTTTGACGATTTTATTTTACCCGAATCCCAGAATTTAATTTCTTTCCCATTAACGTTACCGAATACCTGAATCGAGTAGGCCGACTGCTCTGTATCGTTTACGTTTGATTGCATTTGCCAACCGAAATGGGGCAATTGGGTCAAAACAACCATTCCGTCTCCCTGTTGATAATCGCAATAAAGCGATGTAAGGGCTATTGTTTGCTTTTGACTGTTTGATGCTACGGAATGGAAAACCGAAGCAAAAATAAGGATACACAAGGAGAAATAAGAATGTTTCATCGGTATCTAAGAATATGCTTTCTTATTAAAAATCACGTTGTAAAGATACAAAATCTTTATGAATTTCATCACGTTTTTTTCGTTACGAAATTTTCGTTATAATTATCTAAATACTAACGCTTCCAGATATGTTTTGTTTCAGATGGTTATTTTTTTCGGAAAAAGAACCCGAACACATGGCTTTCATATTTTAATGATCAAACGGAACTTGCGTTTCGTAATAGTTACACCATGCCTTGATTCCGCAATCTCCGCATTTGGGTTTACGGGCAACGCAGACGTAGCGGCCGTGCAAGATGAGCCAGTGATGCGCTTTCGACAGGAAGCGTTTGGGGATGTATTTCACCAATTCTTTTTCCGTTTCCCGCGGCGTTTTGGAGTTGTTGGTCAGCCCGATACGGTTCGACACGCGAAAAACGTGCGTATCCACGGGCATGGCCGGCGTGTCGAATGCCACGGCGAGCATCACGTTTGCTGTTTTGCGGCCTACGCCGGGAATGGTCAGCAACGAATCGATATCGGAAGGGATTTGTCCGTTAAAATCGGAAACGACCTTTTTGGCCATTCCCACTAAATTTTTCGATTTGTTGTTTGGGTAAGACACGCTGCGGATGTACGGAAAAAGATCTTCGGGGTGGGCGAGGGACATTGTTTCAACCGTGGGAAAGGCTTCAAACAGTTTTGGTGTAACCGTGTTCACCCGCTTGTCGGTGCATTGAGCCGAGAGAATCACGGCGACCAACAGCTGGTAGGGGTTGCGATAGTGCAGTTCTGTTTCGGCCGATTCGGCATTTGCCTCGAACCAGCCGATAACGCGGGCATATCGTTCTTTTTTGGTCATTTTAAATCGTTGATTACATGTATGGTATGGCAAGCAGCCAAGCATGCCGTTTCTGTCCGTAAGCGCGTTTCGCCGAGGCTGACGGGTTCAAAACCGTTATCGATGGCCTGTTGTACTTCTTGTTCGCTGAAATCGCCTTCGGGACCGATTAGCGCCAGTGCGTTTTCGCCTTTCCGGTATATCTCGGCCAAAGTTTTTTTGGGGGAAGGATGACAGTGGGCGATAAATTTCCGTCCGTTGAAGGGCAAGGCCACAAAACGGGCGAAGGGCGTTATTTCGTCAATTGTTGGGAGGAAGGCCTGCTGCGACTGTTTCATGGCCGAAACGGCAATTTTCCACAAACGTTCCGTTTTCAAGTCTTTACGTTCGGAATAACGGCACAAAAGCGGGCTGAACCGGTCTGTTCCTATTTCTGTGGCTTTTTCCACAAACCACTCGTTTCTGTCCATATTTTTGGTGGGGGCAAAAGCTATTTGCAAGCTGAAAGGCCAAGGCTTGACCTGCTCATCGGCTTTTTCGATACTCAACACGCAGTGTTTGGGATGCGCTTGAAGGATTGCGCAGCGATAAAAGAAGCCTTTTCCGTCGGTAACTTCAATCCGGTCGCCCTCCTTCATCCGAAGCGCCTTTACGCAATGCTGCGACTCCTGTTCGGGCAGTTGCGGAACGTGGAGGATATCGGGACAGAAAAACAGGGTGTCGGACATGTGGAGGGAATTACGTATTTGATTTTCTTTTGTTTATCTCGTCGCGAAGTTTGGTAGCCAACTCATAATCCTCGTCTCGTATGGCCTCTTCCAAACGGAGTTTCAAGGAGTCCAAACGCAATTCGGACAGGTTTTCCGATTCGGGTTCGTCGTTGTCCGAAGCAGTGATGGCCGGTTCATCGATGCTGATTGGGTTTTGCTCATCAAACACGATGGACATGTTCCGCATGATTTCTTCGTTCGTGTAAATGGGCGAATTGGTGCGGATGGCCAATGCAACGGCGTCCGAGGTGCGGGAATCGAAGTGAAATTCTTCTCCGTTTTGGCGAATGAGCAAATCGGAGAAAAATGCACCGTCTTCGAATTTATAAATGTAAACCTCTATCAATTCGATTTTTAGTTTCTCGAAAATCGTTTGTACCAAATCGTGCGTAAGCGGTCGGGGAGGGGTTATGTTCTCCATCACGATGGCAATGGATTGGGCTTCGGGAGTACCGATAACAATCGGCAGCCTCCTGATGCCGTTTTCTTCGGCGAAGATGAGTGCATAAGCGCCCGCCTGAACCTGACTGAACGAAATGCCGAGTATGGAAAGTTTTATTTTTTGAGCCACTATAACTTGCTGTTTTTGAGGTTACACTTCATTTTAAGCGCCATTCAGGGCTTGAAGAATATCGTTCAACAAATCGTCGGCGCTTTCCAATCCCACCGATAAGCGTAATGTTTTGTCGCTAACGTTCATTTTGTCGCGAATTTCTTGCGCAAACGTTCCGAAAATAGTGCTGGCCGGATGGATAATCAACGATTTGTTGTCGAACAGGTTGGTTGCCCGGCGGATTAGTTTCAGCCGGTTCATAAATGAATAGCAGACTTTTTTGGATGCCAAATCGAAGGTCATCATCGCGCCGGGGTAGGGGCCGAATTGTTTCAGGCTCAAGTCGAAATAGGGATTATCGGGCAAACCGGTATAATTGACGTTCTCAATTCCGGGTATTGTCTTCAACCGCTCGGATAGTTCGGCGCAGGTACGGCTTTCGCGCTGGAAGCGAATATCCAGAGTCTCTAAACCCAAGGTCTGCATGTACGCTGTTTGAGGGGTCATGTATGCGCCGAAATTTCGGTGGATTTCCTGCCGGAGCTTTACGAAAAAGGCATTTTTTCCAAATTGGAGGGCGATCTCTTTCAAGCGGGGAGCATGAGACCATTCGAAAACGCAATAATCGATAATCAGGCCGCCCAAGCCGGTAGCCCCGCCCGAAATGTATTTTGTGCTGGAGACAATCTCGATATCGACGCCGAAATCTTTCGCATGAAAGGCCGAAAACGGGACGATGGTGCTGTCGGCAATCAGCGGAACGTGATTGGCATGCGCTACGGCGCTCAGCGCGGCAAGGTCGGCTACCTCCATTTGCGGGTTGGTGATGATCTCCAAAAACAGGGCGCAGGTGTTCGAATCGATATTCTCGCGCACTTCTTCCACCTTAGTCAAATCGCAAAAACGGATTTCCACGCCGAAAGGCTTGAGCGTATTGACGAAAAACGAATAGGTGTTGCCGAAAAGATGTCTCGATGTGATGATGTTGCAACCGCTGTATGCTATCGACATAATGGTGTTGGTGATAGCGGCCATACCCGAATTTAATGCTGTAACAGCAAAGGCTCCGGTAACCGTTTTTACGCGGTTTTCGAAATATTGAACCGTGGGGTTGGCTATGCGCGAATAGGTACATTCGGGCGTCCTCCCGCAAAATGCCGCTTCCATCTCTTCCGCCGTGTCAAATTCGTAAGCGGCCGTGTTATAAATCGGCATCGACAGAGAATTATAATTGTCTTTTTTTGGAAAAGGCGTACTCAACAACTTCGATTCGAAATTAAAATCATCCATTTTATCTCTTTCTGTTTTTTAGTGATAATCCGATACAAAGGTAGTACATTTTTTGAAAATCCTGTCGATTCCCTACCGTTGGAAAATAACAAATTGTTTTTTTGCCACAAAATACAGGAAGGCAATAAGCGGTTTTTCCCATTCATGTTAAAATATTACATTCTCTTCGGAGGTTTATTTATACTTCTTCCGTAAAAACAGTTGCGCTCAAGTTCGTAAATCAGCGTTTGCAGTGTCATTTTTTGCACAAAAATTATTTTTTTTGGACAATTTTTTGCGCAAATCGCAACAAAAAAGCCCTTTTTTTCCCTGTTTGTGTCATTTTTTGACACAAAAAAAAATGGGAGTTGCGCATTTTCTAACTTTACAAAATTTTAACTATCGTTTTTTTCTTTTTTACTTAAAAGTTTTTTTCTTCGTGGCATTTTCAAAGAACCAGATTAAGAACTATATAAAGTGAACTCTATTATAAATTTTTTTAAACCGTAATCCAGTGAAAAAAGAACAAGAACAGGGCGGGTTGTCGCTCGCCGCGAGGCTTCCTTACGCCACCCCTGAGATCAAACTGACTTCTGTAGAACTCGAAAAATTCCTTGCAGCTTCGGCCAAATTTGTTGTAGGTACACAGAGTATGCCGGAAATAGAGGATTTATCCTTTGGCGGCAATACGGACAGCGATATAGAAATGATATTGTAAAGATTTAAGTATGAAGACTTTAATATTATCCCCAATAAAAAACTGCCGCCGACTGTTGGCCTGTTGCCTTGTTGGTGTACTGATTTACAGCATGGCCTCCTGTTCGGATGAAACGGACGATACAACCCTGTCGGGTGATGCTTACATATCCTTCACCGTGAGCGGTATCGCGCAGAGCGGTACGAAATCGCTGACCCGCGCTCAAATGGAACCCCAAACGGTAACACAGGATTTGAGCGACGGCACAAGCATTGTATATACCCTTGCGCTTGACCCCGCGCCGGTTACCCGCGCTTCGATGATGCCCAATGCCAAGTACCGCGTGGTTATGTACAAGGCATCCGACAACAGCTTCTTTAAACAAGCCTTACTTGAGGCCGGAACTGTCGGCCGCATTGACGGGCTGGAAAACATAGAATACAAACTTGTGGCTTACTCGTTCAATACCACTGCCGACCCCGGAGTTGCGCCCACTACGAGTGGAACCGGCGCTAACATCACTGTCGATCCGTCGAACGACTTACTGCACTGGACGGGTAGCGTGGATTTGACCGGAAATCCCCCCACGCCGACAATAAATATCACTTTCCGTCACTGCTTTCCGTTGCTGACGGTTATTGCCGACGCCTCGCTGACGGGCGATAATATCACGGCTGTGACCGGCGCCACCGTAAAGCCGGGATATAAGGGCGTTCTTACACTGCTTAACGCCACCGGCGCCACTAACCCGGCCAAAGGAACGAGCGTTACACAGACTTTTTCGTGGACTTCGCTCAATGCGAATGTCGTTTCAAGCAAGCAGCGTCCCGTATTTACTTATGGTGAAACTCCTGTTACGGTAACGTTCAACAATTTGACTGTGGGCGCAAAAACCGTCAGCCCCACGGCAACATTCAGTGCGGCAACGGCGGCGATGCAACCGGGATACTACTACACCCTGACGGCCCGCTTTGCGCCGGACCCGGCGAAATACGAATGTGTCATTCCGCTGGGTAATGACCGTTCCTACAGTTACACCAAAGCTAACGGCGCCGCCGTATCGGGACAAACCACACTCACTTTCCTGCGCTACAACCTTGGCGCCAACCCCGAATTTACGCCCAAGCAGCAGATGGCTTATCCGCATGACGACACGGACAGGGTCTATGGAGGCCTCTTCCAGTGGGGTAGAGCGAACGATGGACATAGCCAGCGTGGTTCGAAGGATTATTTTCCTGAGTATTTCCGGAACGAACAATACGAATCTTACGACGGTACGCAAACAAAATTTGTATGGGGTACCGGCGGTAGCGGTACGGATGTGCTCGGTAGTAACTATTGGTGGTATAAGTATGACGTTAGCAACTCTAATATGTGGGGCAACGGCGGAGGCCTTTCCAAACAGACGGACTTTCGTCCTTCACAGGCCAGTGCTACCCCGTTTGCCACGGCCAACAGCACGAATCCCTGTCCCACGGGTTACCGTGTCCCCACCGAGCACGAATGGGCGCTGATTTTGAACGAGGGAGGTACTACAAGTTCTTCAAGCTCTGAGGCCAACGACTACTTCGATATAAACATTAGCAAGAACATAAGCGAGAACGGCACGACATGGTATATTCCTTCTAAAAACACCAATGTTGTATGGGTTCGGGTATCGAATGGTCATCCGTCCACCGCATTTGGATCGGGATCGAACAACATGAACGGGTGGGCTATTTATGACACGAGTAATACGGCTATCAACTCTCAGTCGAAGCGGAACACTGTTTTTGTCGCCACCACCGACCTTACTGCCGATGCCGCTCCCACACCCCTGATGTTCCTTCCCGCAGCCGGCTGTCGGGATTGCAATACCGGCGCTGTTGCTGATACAAGCTACCTCAACGGCTACTATTGGAGCAGTACGGTGAACGGCGATACCTCGTACCTCATGAGCTTCAACAGCAGCAGTGTGTATGCGAATGACAGCTACATACGCGCAAACGGCTGTTCGGTGCGCTGCGTAAAAGAGTAAGGGCGCTAATGTACGAAAGGCACGAAAGGCATTAAGATACTGTTTATATTATAGTTTTTTCAAAAGCACTCGTTGGTTGGTGAAACCGGTGGGGGCTGCCTTTTTTTACCATTACGAATTACGAATTTTTGAAACAACATCATTTTTTTTAAAAAAAGTGAGTATGTTTTTTCATTTTAATACACTTTTGTATATATTCATCGGTATATCATGACAGACGATAAGGAAAACTTTATAAAAATGATTTACACAACGTATGCAGAAGACCTGTTTGCATACGGTATGTCTTGTTATCCCGATAAAAATCTGGTAGAAGACGTTATTCATGACCTGTTTTTGGATATTTACCGCCGGAAAGAAAATCTCGACGGGATAGGTAATATGAAACGTTACCTGTTCTCGGCATTCCGGTACAAAATTTATTCTCAGCTGAAAAACAAGTATTTGTTTGAGGCTTTTGATTCGGACGATTGTACCGAGTTATTGTATGAAAGCGATACGCTGGAACAGATGGAAGCCTTGGAAAAAGAAAACGAGCAACGGCAACTGGTTGACCGTTTGCTTTCGCAACTCAATCCGCACCAAAGGGAGGTGATACACCTTCGTTTTATCGAAAAACTTTCGTTTGACGAGATTGCGGACGTGATGCATATCAACCGGCAGTCGGTGCAAAATCTGTTTGGACGGGCTATCAACAAACTCAGGAAAAAATTTGCTTTATAAAACGATTATTATGAAGATGAAAAGTTACGCAAATTATAAATGTCTCGATTGGCTTGCTGACGATTTGTTTATAAAAACAATGCCATCACCGACGGGAAAAATAAAACTTTATTGGCAAAAATTGATAGACGGCGGCACAATCAACGCCGACGAGTTTATCTCTGCAATTTCTGTTTTGGAAGCCGTTAGCAAAAGTAAACCGCTCATGTCGCCGGAGAGCAAGAAAGCTCTTTGGAAACGCATTTCGGCCGATTGCAATCCGTTTTGGCGCAGCAAGAAGCGGCAAATCATCGCGTTTTCTTCCGTGCTTGCCGCCGCTTGTGTGGCCGGACTGCTGTTTTTTGTTTTGACCCGATTGCCCCAAAAAACCGCATCCGAAATCAATTATGCCGATTTTCAGGTGATCAACAAGCAGGAAATGCCCGACGAGATAATGATCGTCTCCGGAAACGAACAGATGACTTTGGATTACGACAATCCGGTGGTCAGTTACGATCAGAAAGGGACGCTGTCGGTGGATCAACAGACCGTAGCGCCCGAAACGGCGGAAAACAAAAACGGTAAAACGGCAGACAAACCGGCGCTCGACAGGATAAGCGTGCCTTTCGGCAAACGGGCGCAATTGCGGCTTTCCGACGGCACTATGCTCTGGATAAATAGCGGAACAACAGTTGTTTACCCCAATATGTTCGACGGCGACAAACGCGAAATTTTTGTGGACGGCGAAATCTATGCCGACGTGCAACACAATGCCGCCCTCCCCTTTATCGTAAAAACGGATGACATGGAAATCCGCGTGCTCGGCACGGAATTTAATTTTTCGGCCTATAAAAAAGACGGCATAAAAGAAGTAGTGCTGGTACACGGCAACGTCGAAGTGAAACAAAACGGAGTCGAGCTGCAGCTCAAACCCGGACAGATGTATTCGGTAACAAAAACGGGACATTCGCTGAAAACAGTCGATACCGATTTATATACCTCTTGGCGCAATGGAATCTATATTTTTGAAGACGAAGCCATTGAAACTGTCCTCCTGAAATTGGCGCGATATTATAATGTTACAATGGTACTGCCGCAACAACTTTCGGGCATATCCTGCTACGGAAAATTGGAATTGAAAGACGACTTGTCCGCACTCCTAAACGGTCTGTCGCAGATTGCCTCGTTTAACTTTGCCATAAAAGACAACCAGTACTGGATACAGTTTAATTAGAAATTGAGTATAAAATTTAATATTTATGAAGAATTGCAAAAGAAAACAGTTCGTGTTCTTTCTGACCTGTTGTATAGCATTTTGCTTTGCAAACCTGAATGCCCAAACAAAAACAGCGGGAATCACCATCGACCAGCGCAGTAAGCCTGTCAGGGAGATCATCAGATCTATCGAATCGGTCAGCAATTATGTGTTTTTTTACAACAAACGGAGTGTTGACCGCGAGCGCATAACCACCGTGCAGGTAAAAGATGCGCCGATAGAAAAAGTTTTGGAGCTTCTTTTCGACGGGACAGACAACAGCTGGCGCATCGATGGAAATCAGATTTTTATTACGGTGAAAAAAGGCGTTACGCCGACATTGGCAAAAGAACAGGACAACAGACGGGGTATCACCGGAACGGTTACCGACGAGAAAGGCGAACCGCTTCCGGGCGCCAACGTTGTCGTGAAAGGAACATCCCGTGGCGTAATCACCGATTTAAACGGAAACTTTTCCATAGAAGTCGATCCTTCGGATGTGTTGAGTATTTCATATATCGGTTTTGACAATCAGCTTGTTACCATAGGACAGCGAAACACTGTCAGCGTGAAACTTGTGGAAACCAAGGGCGAGCTTGAAGAGGTTGTGGTTGTGGCCTACGGTGTACAAAAGAAAGAGACTCTGACGGGCGCCGTCTCGTCGGTCAGCGCTAAAGATTTGAAGGTGAGCAGCTCGGCGAGCATTGCCAATGCTTTGGCAGGTCGCATCAGCGGTTTGACGTCGATGCAGGGCAGTGGACAGCCCGGCATGGACGATGCCGCTTTGTACCTGCGTGGTATTGGCACCATCAACGGCACATCGCCCCTGATACTTATCGACGGCGTGCCGAGGGACAATATCCGTACCATCGACGTCAACGAAGTGGAGACCATCTCGGTGTTGAAAGACGCCTCCGCAACAGCCGTTTTCGGTGTGCGCGGCGCCAACGGCGTTATCCTTATCACTACCAAACGCGGCAAGCCGGGCAAACCCGAACTGCAAATCAACACCACCAATTCCATTTCGGCCTTCACCCGCGAACCCTCGCGCACCCATTCGGTTGAATACATGCGCCTCCGCAATCAGGCGCTTATCAATGACGGGCTGGGAGTTTCGGTTTTCACCGAAGACGAGATTGCCAAGTTCGAAAATCCGCTGATAGGTTTAGACCCTTCGGCTTCCGATTATGAAGAACAGGCGGCGTTGCGACGCTACATCTACCCCGATAACGACTACTATCGCATGATGATAAAGCGCTGGACGCCGCAATCGACCGTCAATGCCAACCTCTCCGGCGGCAGCGACCGCATCAATTATTTTATGAATGTCGGCTTTCTCCATCAGGGAGGGCAATTCAAGACCGATTCTCCGGAGACGCGCGGTTTCGACCCTTCCGTGAAGATGAACCGCTACAGTTTTCGCTCGAATGTCGATTACAACATATCCAAAACATTCAAATTATACCTCAATCTGGGTACCTATATTGAGAAAGTAAACATGCCAAACTCCAATCACTGGGGGATGTACGGGGGAAATCAGTCATGGGCTATTACCGATATTATCGGCATGGCGCAACAGATATTGCCCATGTCGCCCGGACCAACCACCATAGACGGATACGGTATTGAGAAAGGCATGCCGCTCGATCCCTCCTACCTCGATTCAGGACATTATATGGACCGCAGCCCCTACACCATCATCAATACTTTCGGTTACGAAACCGAGACCCGTTCGAACCTCAACTCGTCGCTCGGTTTCAACTTCGATCTGTCGTCGCTGACGCCCGGTCTCTCGATGAACGCAATGGTTTCGTATGACAGTTGGGCACGCCGACGGATTTATGGCGAGTACGACAGCGATATGTACATGGCGACCGTTGACCCGATGAATAATACGCTTTCGTATGCGGTAACGCATCAGGGCTCTAACCGCATCACGATAGGAAGCCCGATACCGATAACACGATATACCATCAACGGGCAAGCGCGGATCGATTACAACCGCGTGTTCAACGATGTTCACAACGTATCGGCGATGCTGCTCGGTCAGCGCGATTATTGGGAAACGACCGAAGCCGAGATACCTTACAACGTGCTTGGCGTGGCGGGACGTATCGCTTACAACTACAATTCGCGCTACCTTGCCGAGTTTAACTGGGGCTACAACGGATCGGAGCAGTTCTCGCCCAAAAAACGCTTCGGCTTCTTCCCTGCCTACACCTTGGGTTGGGTTTTGACCGAAGAAGCCTTCATGAAAGACAAAACAGCTGCGCTCGAATTTTTTAAGATCCGAGGCTCTTACGGTTATGTGGGCAACGACAAAGGGCAGGGACGCTTTCTTTATCAGGATGATATACAGATGAGCGGCGGTTTCAGCGGCAGCTTGGATTACGGTAGCGGCGTAAACGAAGGTTTGCTCGGCAATCCCTATATCACTTGGGAAAAGGCGCTCAAAAAGAACATTGGTTTCGACGCCACCCTGTTCAAAGGGCTGAGTCTCACTTTCGACTATTTCACCGAGCATCGCACGCAGATATTGCTGACCCGTCAGAGCGTGCCCGACCTTCAGGGACTTCCGGCAAGCAGCATCCCCAAAGTGAATATGGGCGTGATGGACAACAAAGGCTACGAAGCAGAAATATCCTACAATAAAAAGATAAACGACGATTGGACGATAGGGGCTCGCGGTCAGTTGACCTACAATCGCAATACCCGTCAGGATGTTGACGAGGTGCCGCGCGATGAGAGTTACGCCTACCGCACACGTGAGAACGGTTGGCCTGTTGGCCAGACTTTCGGTTATCTGATCGATTGGGATCAGGACGGCGGCTACTGGACGCCCGAAAGCATCAACGACCCTAACCGGGTAACTTACGGGTTTGGTACGCCCAAAGCAGGCGATTTTGTGTATAAAGATCTCACCGGCGACGGCATCATCGACGAAAGGGATCAGGCGCCGATAGGTTACGGAGCCATCCCCCGCATTAGCTGGGGCGTTTCGCTCAGCGCTTCCTATAAAGGCTTCGACGCTTATATCTTCTTTCAGGGATTGGCCAAATATTCCGCTTACTACTCCAATCAGGGCGTTTGGGAATATGCGCTCGGCGGCGGCCCCGGCACCTATTTCGATTACCACAAAACAGCATGGACGGAAGAACGATGGCGCAACGGCGAGAAGATTACTTACCCGCGCCTCTCCACTTCGCAAAATGTCAACCACGTCGAAAACTCCTTCTTTGTGATGAGCCGCGATTTTACACGCCTCAAAAACGCCGAGTTGGGCTATACGCTACCCAATAATTCACTCAAAGCATTAGGTATTACTAAATTACGAATCTTCCTTCAAGGGCAGAATATTTTCTTGTGGACGCCCAAGTTCCGTCTTGCTCATATTGACCCGGAAACAACTACTGCCGTAGGTTATACGCAGGGACGAATGTTCAGTATCGGTGCAAATCTCACATTTTGATTTCAAATTTCAAATTTAATAGTATGAAAGAAAAGAATATAAAAACAATAATCGTTTCATTGTTGACGGCAACGATGCTGCTTCCATACGGGTGTTCGGACGTGCTCGATCAAGCACCCGATGGCAAAATTTCGCTCGATGAAGTATTTGCCGACAACGACAAAACGGCCGCCTATCTCAATACCTGTTACCTGTATATTCCCGGCGAAGGTTGCAGCACTTACTTTGTAAGCCGTGCCCCGTCGATTTGGACAGACGATGCTTGGGACGTTGACGCCGAGGCAGAGCCATGGATTGCAAGCGGCAGAATGTACAACGGCGAAGCGTCGGCTTCGAACCACCCGATACTCTATACCGGGTATATGAATGGGAGCTACACCGTAAACGCTAACAACGGCAACTATTGGAACCTCTGCTGGCAGGGCATCCGCAAATGCACCGTCTTCCTCACAAGGATAGACGCCGCACCCGTTACGAGCGAAGAGAACCGCAGCCGCTGGCGTGCCGAAGCGCACCTGCTACGTGCTTATTACTACCACATTCTGCTCAAATGGTTCGGAACCGGTATGCCGCTCGAAGAAACGGCTTATTCTCTCGATTTCGACTATTCGACGCTCGTCAAATCCTCCTACAAAGAGACGGTGGATTTCATGATCAAAGATTGCGACATCGCGCTGGCTTCAGCTTCTCTTCCATGGCGCATAACGAGCAGCGCCGAAGCCTTCCGCTTCACCAAAGGTATGGCCGAACTGCTCAAATCGCGCATGATACTTATGGCGGCCAGCCCGCTCTACAACGAGGGAAACGATTATTGGACGGAAGCCTACAATACCACCAAAACGGCGATGAACAACCTCCGCGCCAACGGTTACGAACTTTACAATAAAGTCAATTATACACAAGTATTTAAGAGCGAAAACGCCTATTTTTATCCCGACGGCAAGTTCCCGAACGACTATGCGGCGCTCTACAACGAGTATTTCGTCAGCGATCAGGAATGGGCGGCCAGTCCGGTGGACAAAGAAACCATCTATTCCACCAACGCCGTTCAAGATCGTGCCTACCACATCGACGGCATCGGCGCACAGTTCCAGTATAAGACCGGCACCTGTCCCTCGCAGGAGCTCGTCGATTGCTACGAGATGACCAACGGCGAACCGATACTCGATATCGAAAATCCTTACACAGACGCTGTAACGCACCTGCAACCCAATATCAATCCCAAGAGCGGTTACAACGAACAGAATCCCTACGTGAACCGCGACCCGCGCTTTTACGCTTCCATCTATTACAACGGCTCGAAACGCAATTGCTATTGGCCCTTCGACGAGACGAACGGTAGCGCCGAGAATTTTCCCGCTTCAAAAGGCGTCCGTACCCGCGTTATCGCTACATGGGACGGCGAGCCGCAGACCGGTATCAGCCCGACAGCACGCATCAAAACACGTACCGGTTATTACCTCCGCAAATTTATGCACCCGCTTGCCGGCGACGACGGCGCATATACCGAAATTATTTTGGCGCGTCCCAAAGTAATGCGCTTTGCAGAGGCCATACTCAATTTTGCGGAAGCGGCTTTGGAAGCCGGTCATCCCGACGAAGCACGGACGGCAGTGAACGAAATACGCGCCCGCGTGGGAATGCCCGAACTGCCCGCAAGCCTGACTACCGAGCAATTGAGGTTGCGCATCCGCAACGAACGCCGCGTGGAATTTGCGATGGAAGGACATCGCTATTTCGACGTTCGCCGTTGGCACAAACCCGATGAAAACCTCGAAACAACCGACCGCTGGATTACCGCGATGTGGATCACCCGCAACAGCGACGCTTCTTATACCTACCGGCGCGGCCCCGTATCGAAAGAAAGACTGTGTTATACCAACAAATTCCTTTGGGTACCGCTCCCGATGAACGAAGTCAATAAACTCTTTTCGTTGACGGGTGAGAATTGGCAGAATCCGGGATGGTAGTTAAAAGTTAAAAAATAGAAGTAGTAAAGAGAAAAAATGAATAGTTTCGATGTGAACGTCAAACGTCAAACATTAAACTTTAAACATTGAATTTTAAACTTTCCAAATATGATGAAAATTAGATATATACGATATTTGGCGACGGGAATAATGCTTCTGTTTGCCTGTTTGAAAATGTCGGGACAAAACGACATCCGCATTAGCGGAACGGTGAGCGATAGCAACGGCTCGCCTTTGGCGGGCGTCGTGATACAAGCCCTTGGCGCCGACAACAAAACCATTACCGATATTGACGGCAAATACACGCTGATCACTTCATCGGACTGTTACCGCCTGCGCTTTTTGTTGGTGGGCTACAAAACGCAGGAGGCGGACTATGATTCCGGCAATGCGGTAAACATTACGCTCGACAGGGCGGAGACCTACAACCTCGACGACGAAGTGCTGATGGGCTTTACAAAGCAGCGCAGAGGCGATGTTACCGGCGCTGTATCGACCGTCAAAGGAGATATCCTTGACCGCACTCCGGCTCCAAACCTTGGAACAGCACTGCATGGACGCTTGCCGGGACTGATCACCCGCGAGATAAGCTCCGAACCTTCGCGTGTCAGCACCTCGCTGTGGTCGCGCGGCGCTTCCACTAACGGCGCCTATCAGCCCCTGTTGGTGATCGACGGTTTCACCTACCGCGATTATGCCACCGACTTGCTTGAATATGTGTCGGCAATGGAAATCGAATCCATCTCGCTGCTCAAAGATGCATCCACGCAGGCGCTCTACGGCGTGCAGGGCGGCAACGGCGTCCTTGTGATAACTACCAAACGCGGCATTCAACGCAAAGTAAGCGTTGACGTCCGTATCGATGATATTGTAGAAGAACCCTCAACCACGCTCGATTTTATCCCTTCGTCCGATTACGTTCAACTGAAAAATTTGGCCGGATACAACGACGGGTTGGGAGAGTATTACTTCTTCGATCGCCGGACCATCGAAGGCTTTATCAACGGTAGCGATAAAAACCTGTATCCCAACAACAACTGGCGCGAGCTGAATATGAAAGACCGCAGCAACATGCAGCGCATCAATGCCAATTTCACCGGCGGCAACGAAAAGGCGGTGTTCTTCACCAACCTCAACGTGATGCACCAGGATGGGATGTGGAAAACCGACCAGACCAAATACAATTCCAACAACGATTACATCTGGGCTAACTTCCGCAGCAACGTCGATGTGAAACTGCACAAAAATCTCTCGATAGGGTTGAACCTGAGCGGCAATATCAAGCGCGAGCGCGGGCCGGGCAGCACGCCCATCGGCGAGACTTTCGGCGACCAGATATACTATCGTCTCTACACCGTTCCGCCTTACGTTTACGGCCCGACAACCCCGATAATCGAATACCTTGAAACGGGTGAGATTACCGGCGGACAGATGTCGGTTACCACCACCGAACCCTATTCGGCTTACGCCGTCCTTAATCGCGGCGGATACAAAATCCGTACCAACACAAACATCTACGCGCAGTTTTTCTCCAAGCTCAACCTCGATTTTCTGACCAAAGGATTGAGCATTAGCGGATTTGGAGGATACCAGACGCTGGCTGTAGGAAATATGAATACCGGTCAGAATTTCGAAAAATGGATTCGTACCGACAATTACAACGAGTTGGAATTTACCAGTTACGGAACCGACGAGAACACCCCTTTGGTTTACAGCAAAACCAATGCTTATTACTATAACCTGAATTTCAAGGGGCTTCTTGAATATCACCGCACTTTCGGACAGCACAACCTCAAAGCTACCGCTTTCTCTTTCTATCAGAGGATGGAAAAAAACGACGAATCGCTGCCTTATATGCGCCTGTTGTCGGGTTTCGAGGCGGCTTACAGTTTTGCCGACAAGTACCTCTTAAAATTCGATGTGGGCTATTCCGGTACGGAAGCCTTTGCAAGACAACACCGTTTTGTTACCACTCCGGCAATATCCGCCGGTTGGGTTATCAGTAATGAAGCTTTTCTCAAAGATAACGTCGTGCTGACCTGCCTCAAACCCCGCGTCTCTATCGGCAAAACGGCTAATGACCAGGGGCTTGACCGATATGTTTACTTAGATAATGTTTCGGTTGGCAGCGGCGGGCCGATAAGCAACTATCGCTACCTCATTACCGAAAAACAGGCCGCCAATCCGAATATTGCACCTGAAACATCTGTAAAACAGAATATTGGACTTGATATTGCGTTGTTCAACAACCTGTCGGTTTCGATTGACGTTTTCAAAGAAAGAATGAATACCATGTTTTCGGGCGCGACCTCGTCGGTACCTATGTTTCAGGGGATTCCGCTCACCTATTATCCCCGCACCAACGCAGGTAAGTTCGAAAACAAAGGCTACGAGATTAGCGGCGATTTCACAAAACAGTTGGCGAAAGACCTGTCCGTCAATCTTGGCGGTTGGGTGATGTATGCCAAAAACACGATTATTTTCAATGACGAAGCCAACCGCGGCGACGATTACGCTTTTCCGCTGAGGCAGGAAGGTTTCTCTTACGGGCAAGTCTTCGGCTACCGCGTTGATTACAGCAACGGCAACGGTTTCTTCAACAGCGAAGAAGAAATCGCCAACAGCAACCTGACTTACGAAATTGGCGACCCGCGTGTGGGCGACCTGAAATATTTTGACCTCAACAACGATGGCATCATCAACGAAAAAGACAAAGCGCCGCTTGGTTACGGCTATCTGCCGCGTTATACCTACGCCTTCAACGGAGGGTTCAGCTACAAGAACTTTGACCTGACATTCATGTTTCAGGGCGTTGGACAGTTGTGGGACGTTGATATGGGCAACGGCCGTGTGGAATATACCTTCGACGGCATTTTTACCCGCTGGCACCTGAACTCGTGGACGCCCGAACGTTATGCCGCCGGTGAAAAGATAAGCTATCCCACGCTCTCGACAACCGCCAACTCCAATCACGAGACCAACGAGTTCTTTATGCAGGACAAGTCCTATCTGCGCCTTAAAAACGCCGAAATGGGATATACCTTCCCCCGCAGCACGGCAAGAGCCATCCGCGCACAGAAAATTCGCATCTTCCTGAGCGGACAAAACCTCTACACCTGGCATAATATGACGGCCGATGATTACAGTCCCGACGGCTCGATGATACAGATACCGCCTTACAAACTGTATAACATTGGTTTAAGTGTGAAATTCTAAAACATGACAAATATGAAAAAGAATATATTGTTTTTCACCATCGCGATGACCGCTGTTCTGACCTCCTGCAACGACTTGTTGGAATTGCCCAACGACGGACGTATGACGATGGACGACGTCTTTAAAACGCGCAACAACGTGCTGGGATACCTCAACTCGTGTTACAATTACCGCATTGAGCCTTCGATGGAGCGCGACGCGCTGACCGATAACTCCACTCATTCCGAAGACATGTTCGGCAACTCGATCTACAACCGCTGGTACAACGACGGCTATTCGGCCACGAGCTATACCAATACCGACGGCGCCCCTTGGGAATCGCTGTATCAGGGTATCCGCAAGTGCAACATTTTTATTGCCAATATGGAGTCGCTCGACCCCTCGACGATTCCCAATTACGACGGCGAAATTTCGTCGTGGATAGCCGAAGTGCGCACCCTCAGGGCGTATTACTACCTCGAACTCATCAAGCGTTACGGCGCTTGTCCTATACTGACGGTGGCCTACGAAACAACGCACGACTTCGGCACCAACGTTCGATCGTCGGTATCGGAAGTGGTAACCCAGATTGTTGCCGATTGCGATGACGCGCTTGCCGCGCCGGAAGTCAATCTGGGCTTCTCGTGGAAGGTCGGCGCCGGTCAGCGAGGTATCATGACCCGCGCTATGGCGCATTTCATCAAGGCGCAGGCCTTGCTCTTTGCCGCCAGTCCGCAGTTTGCCGATGGAACGTATTCTTATGCCGACGCCCTCGAAGCTAACCGAGCCGCGCTTGGCGCCTGCCTTGCCAACGGTTACGAACTGTTTAATACTGCGCCCGCAATCGGTGTGGCGCAAAACGTTTATGCCTTTTATTTCATCAGTGCGGCCGATGAGCAACAGGCTTTCGACAAGGAGTACATCTATCCGGGGCATACCGTTGCGGTATGGCAAACATCGGGGATGCCCACTACTTCCGGACAATTGGCCGCAGGCGCCTGCCCCTCGCAGGAACTTGTGGATTGTTACGAGATGCAGGCTACAGGCGAGCCGCCCATCACCGGCTATTCCGACCCGCAACACCTCAGTCCGATTATCAATACGGCTTCGGGTTATGACCCCGATAAACCTTACGAAGGACGCGATCCGCGCTTCTATGCTACGGTTTATTACAACGGTTCGATGCGCAGTTTAGAAAACTCCTCTGACCCCGAAAATATTATTGAGACTTATGTGGGAGGCAGCGAAGGCCTTTCGGCCACCGACCGCCGATATACCCACACCGGTTACTATCTGCGCAAGTACAACAACTGGAAATCGAACAGCGACAACAGCGCCGACGGACAGATACGCAAGTTCCGCCTTGGCGAACTCTACCTCAACTTTGCCGAAGCGGCCTATCAGGCCTCCGCTTCGCCTTACGACAAAATATCGCTTGGCAACGGCATGAGTATGAGCGCTGTCGATGCGGTCAATGCGATACGTCGGCGAGCCGGTATGCCCGATTTCCCTACAGGAATGAGCAAAACCGATTTCGAAAAGAAATACCGCAACGAACGGCGTGTGGAACTTGCTTTCGAAGACGTTTATTACTTCGATGTACGCCGCTGGAAAACCATGCCGGAAACCTCGCGTTATGTTACCGGTATGCGCATCACAAACGATGGAAGCGGCTACAAATACGAACGTTTTTCGTTGGAAAGAACGAGCTACGGAGAGAAATACTATCTCTATCCCCTCAACGTTACCGAGGTGAACAAAATGACCGACCATACGGGCGTCAATTGGCAAAATCCGGGATGGTAAAGACTATTACGAATTAAAAATTACGAATTACGAATGATTATGAAAACGATAAAGATATTCAGCTATTTAAGCCTTGCGGCTTTGCTGTGTTCGTGTTATAAAGCCGACCCCGCGCCGGAACTCGAACTGCCGCAATTTCTGAACCTTTCGCTGACGGGTGCAACCACCATTCCTAATGTTAAAAAAATGAACTTTGAGACCGGCGGCGATACTACATTTGTCATCCAAATGCAATACGGAGGCACCACCAACTACCATAAGGGCGAAATCACTGCCGAACTGGGCGTTGACGCTTCCTTGGTGGAATCTTTCAATGCGGCGAACTTCGCCGATTATCAGTTGCTTCCCTCCGACGTCTATGCTTTCGGTAAAGCAACACTGACCATCCCCGATGGCAGCAACAAGAGCGACGAAGCGACACTGATCGTCAAGACCCGCGACATCGATTACACGCAGGATTACATCCTGCCGATAACCATCAAATCGGTGTCGGGCGGTGTTCCTGCCAACGACGAGCTGAAAACCATTTATTTTGTGTTTGAGGCCGATGTCGATACCGAACCGGGGAAAGACAAATGGAAAAAATGGGGAGTTTCAAGTATATGGGATGCTACGGTTTACGACATATCCAACATCTTCGACGGCGATGATGGCACTTATTGGCACTCACACCCGTTCGACGCCTCGCTCAACGGGATGCCGCAGTGGTTTTCCATCGATATGGGCAACATCAAACGCATCGACGGTTTCACCTTCAACAACCGCAAGGAAAAAGGCATGAACGCGATGCCCAAACACATCACCATCGAGACCAGCCTCGACGGCGAGGAATGGACGCAGGTTCTCGAAATCACTGCACTGTCGCAGTCGCGCGTCCTCCAGATCTTGCCGCTTACCCGATTTGTTTTTGCCCGTTATTTCCGCTTCACCATCCTCAGTACTTGGAGCGGCGAAGCATGGACTTATGTGGCGGAGATGAGCATTTATGCAGGCGCCGCGCCGGATGCGGAAGAAGATTTTGAACTGGCCAACTGGACGACCGATTCCTTCTCATCGCAGTGGAACGTGGCCACGACGCCCGACAAACTGCTCGACGGCGACAAAAATACTTATTGGCACTCCAACCCCGTCGGCCAAAGCTTACCGCAGTGGATCATCTACGATATGCAGAAATCGCGCCGAATTTCGGGCTTCAAGATTTGGAACCGTCAGGAAGAGAACTACGACATCGAACCGAAGCACATTGTTTTTGAACTGAGTAACGACAAGTCGTTGTGGGAAACCCTTATTGATGAGCCCGAAATGAGCAAGGACAAGACCGTTCAGATAGACCTGAAAGCCCCCGAAGCGAAAAGCGGACGTTACCTCCGAATGACCATTCATACCAACTGGAGCAGTTGGCCCTATACGGCTCTCGGAGAAATAACTCCCTATTAAGAAAAGACCAAGTGAAATTAAAAATAAAAGAAAATCAAATGAATAGAATACTATTAATCCTGACAGTTATCCCCTTGCTCTGTTCGTGCAAGGATCCGGAACCCGAAGCTACACTCAACTTGTCGCCTACCGGATTGACATTAGACGCTGTGGGCAGTGAGAATATCCTCACCGTTACTACCGACGCCGATTGGAAAGCGACAACCGATGCCGATTGGTTGACCCTGTCGCCTGCTTCCGGCAGCGGCAATGGCGAAATCACCGTGAAAGTAAGCGGCAACGACGATGTTTCGGCGCGGAAGGCCAATATTTCCGTTTCTATTGGCCACAGGGTGCTGGTTCTTCCCGTCAAGCAAAACAGCAGGGCATCGCGCAGCAACTACAATGCCGCCGAGCTGACGGCAAGTTGGCAGACCGGCAGCTTCGCTTTCGAAGACAACTACCGTGAATACCGCGGCGACCGCACGGTGGCCATCTTCTACTTCGTTTGGCTGGGAGCGCACGGCTACGACAAGCAGGAAGACCACAACAGCGTGCAGGTGCCTAAGGCTACCGACACCAAAAGTCCTTATGACAACAGCGTGTTGATTCAGGAAAACCCGTCGAATCCCGCTTACGGGCCGCTCCGCACCTTCCATCACTGGGGCAAACCCTACTTCAATTACTACGTGTCTAATGATCGCTGGGTTATCCGCAAACATGCGCAAATGCTCACCGATGCGGGTGTGGATGTGATATTTATCGATATTACAAACACATGGACATACAGCCCCACCGTCGAGATTCTTTGTGAAGAATACATGGCCATGCGTGCTCAGGGCGCAAAAACACCCCAGATCGCTTTCGTACTCTGGACTTTGCCGGCATCGACGCTTCAGAAACTTTATGACGAAATCTATAAACCGGGCAAGTGGGACGAACTTCTTTTTAAATGGAGAGGCAAACCTTTGGCGCTGTGCCCCTCGGAAGGCGTATCGCAGGAACTGAAAGACTACTTTACCCTCCGCTCTACATGGTACGACACCGGCGAATGGCGCTGGGGAGCCCGCTACCCGCAACCGATTTCAACCGAACAGATGTCTGTTACGGTTGCCACGCACCCTATTACTACGCCCTTCCTGCTCTGTCAGGGACGCAGCAATGACGGTTATACGCAACCTGTTGCGCAATTGCCCAAATACCTGCCCGGCGATCCGTCCGAAAATGGCACTTACTTCAAGGTGCAGGCAGAGAGAGCTTTGCAATACGACCCCGAACTGGTCTTTATCACCGGCTGGAACGAATGGTGCGCTGGTCCCTTTCAATCCTATCCGGGCGACACCTACGGCGTAACCGTCTTTGCAGGCAATCCCATCAAGACAGGCGACCTCTTCTTTGTTGACCAGTACAGTTGGGAGTTTAGCCGCGATATCGAGCCCGCAGACGGCTATTTCGGCGATAACTACTACTACTACATGGTGGACTTTATCCGCAAATACAAAGGCGTGCAGAAACCTGTCGCCGATGAATCATCGACAACAATTGCCGTGGATGGCGCCTTCGGCGACTGGCAATCGGTAACGGCCGTTTATGCCGACGATAAGGGCGATATCGGCGACCGCAACCATTTCGGTTATGGACGTATCGGACAACTGACTAACACCACCGGACGCAACGACATCGTTGAGACCCGCGTGGCTTCGGATGCCGACAACGTTTATTTCTACGTCCGGACGGCTTCCGACCTTAGTCCTTACACCGACCCGCGCTGGATGCGTCTCTTTATCGACGTGATCGGCAGTAGCGTCTCCAAATGGGAGAACTTCGGTTTTGTGGTCAACCACGAGGTGAAAAGCGCTACGCAGACAACCCTTAAAAAGGCAGGCGCTACCTGGGCCGATTGGCAGAATGTCAGAGACATCGATTACCGCTTGAACGGAAACGAGATGGAATTGGTCATACCCCGCTCGGCGCTGGGCATCGGTTCGGGCGCTTTTGAGCTCGACTTCAAATGGGTGGACAACGCCATTGCCGACGGCGACATCAAAGAGTGCATGAGCGACGGCGACAGTGCTCCCAACAGCCGCTTCCGTTACCGTTATTCGAGGAAATAAACGAAATTTTTATAGAGAAAACAGTTGAAATGAAAAACAGAAAAACCATCCGGAAGATTTCCGTCCTTGTGTTGACCGCTTGTATAACCTTCTTTTCGTCGGCGTTTGCGCAACAAACTCCGTCTGTGTCGGACAAAACGACAAGTCCTTGGGACAAGCGCTATTACATGATGAACATCGGCGACAGCCGCGAACTGCCCGCCAATGAAGGTATAGCCTATTCGTCGGCCAACGAGGCCATTGTTGCCGTTAGCGGCAACAAAGTAACGGCAAAGAGCGACGGCGACTGCCTCATTTACGCCACCGATGCCGGCGGCAAGCGCGAGTTCGCGCTTATCACCGTGGGCTGGCAGTTACAAAACCCCGTGCTGCCTTATTCGTGGAAGATGTATGTCCCCGACGATGAGGCGCATAATTTCGGCGGCAAGATTTATATCTATGGCTCGCTCGATTACAGCGACACCTTTTGTTCGCCGTATTACATCTCGCTGATGACACCCGACCTGAAACGCTGGGAAAGCCACGGGCAGAGTTTCTCGTCCTTCGACAAGGACGTATATCAACCTTTCCCCGGTCGCATCCTCTGGGATTCCGACGGGCATTATTACAACGGCGTCTATCACCTCTACGGTTTCTTCGAATGGAAAGAAGGCGAGGAAAACTGGACTTTTGTCCTTGATAGCGACAACCCTATGGGGCCTTTCCGCAACTTCCGCTGGGTTGTGGGCGATAAGTCGGGCAAGCCCGTTGATGGCATCTCCACCGAGGTTTTCACCGATAACGACGGACAGCGCTACACCACTTACTCCCCAACGATGAATGCCGTTGAGGATAATCACGCTGTAATTGCCCGCCTGAACGCCGCCGACGTTATCGACGAAAGCAGCGTTACCGATACGAAGCCTTATCTGAAAGACTTCTACGAAGCCTCATCGCTGCGTCGGCGGGACGATACCTATTACTTGGTCTATGCCGAAAACTGCGGTAAAATCACCGACAAGAACCATACTCCCAAACGCTTGTCGTATGCCACAAGCAAGAATATCTTCGGGCCTTATACCTATCGGGGCGTGATTATCACCGTCGAAGACCTGCCCGGTAATATTAATATTCAAGGCTCTATCGAGCATCTCGGCGACGACTGGTACGTGTTTTACCATCGCGGGTTGAACGGAGCATGGAACAAACGCTCGCTCTGTGTCGAGAAGATCTCCTTCGACAACGACGGACTGATCATCCCCGTGTCGCCGACCAGCAGCGGCGTTGCCGTTAACGGCCTCGAAACTTCGAAACCGATTTACTTCAATACCGCCGTCAGCGGTAAGAATTATTTTTTCGAAGACAAGGGCGAAACAGGGCAGGTAACGGTGCAAAGCAACGCCGAGATAGGCTTCCGTTATATCAATTTCAGCGGAAAAGAAAAGGCGCTGACATTCACAGGTACGAATCTCGATAACATAGCCTATATCAAGGTGTTTGCTAACGGCAGACTTATCGGCGGAGGGCGCGGCAAGGGCGAGATAGCGCTGACGAAAGTCCCCAAAGGGAAATCGGAACTCGTCATCACTGTCTTTACAACGGGAGATGTCGGTTTTGAATCCCTTAAATTCAGGAAGTAACGTTGAAAAACTTAAACTCAATTCATTTTTTATCGTGAAAAATAATTTACAAACCATTTAAAAAAAATTTTTATGAAAAACGAAAAACAATCATTGGAAAAAAGAACTTATGCCGCACCCGACGTGGAAATTATGCGGATTGCGTCCAAACTGAATATCCTCCAAGCAAGCCTTCCCAATATGGGAGGTGAGGAGTGGTAATATTCTGTAAAACAAATAATTATGTATTAATTAATTAAATGAATGAAATCTATGAAAAAAATTAATTTCTTGTTGGCTATGGCGGCCTGCGTTCTGCTCTTCGGAGCATGCAACGATGAGCCTGTTGTAACTGTTGTGGAAGAACCTGTTGAAACGGCGCGGAGTTTGACGCTGACCGCCGCACTGCCAGACGATCTTCCCGAAACTCGCGTCGCTCTGACAAAAGACGGATTGGATGTTGGCCTCACCTGGGAATCTACTGACCAGATCCAACTTGTTTTAGTACAGGGAAGTACGAAATTCACAGGGACGGCAAGCGTCTCAAATATCAGTGGAGACGGCAAACGGGCTGAATTCAGCGTTACGATACCGTCGGGCATCACCGATGGCAATTTCGACCTCTACGGCGTTTACGGGGGCGGCGGCCTCGACGTTACGGATCCTTCGCTTGCCGTGCTGCCCTCCAATGCGGGCAATGCTACCTCGCTGGCCACTGTGCAAAGCCGCAAAGACGTGATGCTCTATTTCGCGAAGAAAGGTTTGGCTACCGCTAACCCCAATACGAACGTTGTCCTCAAGCACCTCGGATCGCTGTTTTCCATCACTTTGGTGAATACCGGCACCGCTGCGATCTCGAATCTTCAAGGCGCAAGACTCACTTCCTCTGAGAGCGGCTGGGCTTACAATTTTGGGAGCGGAGGCAGCAAGTTCGACCTGACAAATGAAACGTTCACCAATACTGCCTCGGCCGGCAATTACATCTCGTTCAGCTCGCCCGCAAGCACCTTGGCCGTCGGCGCCTCCGTCGAACTCTGGGGCTGGTATCCACCCCTGCCTGACAAAGTATGGCCGTCGCTAAATATCGAGCTGATCAGTACCTCGTCGAGCGTTATCGCTACAAGCAGCAACAACAAAGAGGCCAGAACCGAAGCTTCGGCCGCCGGTAAAAGCTACTATTTTTATGCCTTCAAGAGCGACGCTGACCTGCAGTTCTCTGTGAAACAGGCAACCCAAAGCGGATGGACAACAAACAGCTATTCGACTGTATGGGATTCGGGTCTTTGGCCGGTTAGCAATGTGTTCGACGGTAATAACTATTCTTACTGGCACTCTACTCCCGGAAACGCAATGCCTCAGTGGTTTGTCGTGGATATGAACGCTTATACGCGCATCGACGGTTTCACCTACAACAACCGTAAGGGAAATAATGGTAGTGGTAATGATGCACTGCCCAAACACATCATCATTGAGACCAGCCTCGACGGTGTTAACTGGACGCAGGGGGTTGATGTAGCCGAGTTGCCGCCGTCGCGCAATCTTATCGTTTTGCCGCTTAGCAGCTCTACCTTTGCTCGCTATTTCCGCTTTACAATCCAGAGCAATTGGGGTGGCGCTCAATTTACTTATGTAGGGGATATAAACGTCTATTCGGGCGAAACTCAGGCAACAACTGAAAACGACCTTGGCATTGGCTCATGGACGGTTGATTCGTATTCGTCGGCATGGAACACGGGTTGTACTCCCAACTTTTTGCTCGATGGCAAAGTCGGATACTTTGAACCTTATGATTATTACTGGCACTCCGATCCGAATCAAAGTATGCCTCAGTGGGTTATCTTCGATATGCAGGCTAACCAAACGCTCAGCGGCATAAGGATTTGGAACCGTAAGGACACGAACTACGATGCAGAGCCGAAGCACATCACCTTTGAAGTGAGTGATGACAAAACGACATGGACAATGGCTATCGACGAAGTGGCCATGAGTCAAGATCAGTCTCAAATTATAGACTTGAAGGCTCCCGTAGCGAAAAGTGGACGTTACCTTAAAATGACCGTTCTAAGCACATGGGCTAATGGGGGTTATACGACCCTCGGCGAAATAGAAGCCTATTGAGAGAAAGATAAGGTTTTTCCGTTATTAACGCGGGAAAGATTGTTTGTAAATTGAGTTTTGTGAGGCTGCTCCTGTTTTTGGGGCAGCCTTACGTTTGTGTTTGCAATTCATACCGGTAATTTCGTACTTGCGCACCTTCGCGCGTCAAACTGCCCCGTTCCATTTTCAACGCTCAACTGTAAAAAACCTCTGCATTACCCTTGATTAATTTGCATTCCCTCCTGAAAACCGCTTGGTTATTCAAAAAAATTACTATTTTTGTGCTGACGGAAACACACCTGTAAAAACTAATCCGATTCTCACAATGAAAAATTATTTATTATTATTCTCATTTTTAATTGTTTTTGCTTCATTATATGCGAAAGAGAGCGTTCCTAAATCAGTTTCAAAAGAAGATAACACGGTGCGGTTATTAATTGACTGCTCCAAGTCGCAGAGCGTCATCTCGCCGCTGCTTTTCGGACATAACCTTGAACATACGCGCAAGGCGATATGGCAAGGGCTTGGCGCACAAATGGTCGTCAATCGGAAGTTTGCCGCCGCCGACTGCGGTATGCCGATGCGCTGGAACTCCACGTCCGGCAAGGGCGTCGCGATAGACGAAACAACGGTCTATGCCGGTAAACGCTCCGTCCGGCTCGACGGTGGCTGCGGCATACGGCAGCAGCACGACTGGCTGACTTTCCAAAAAGGACGCAAATACGTCTATCGTCTCTGGGCGAAAGCCGAAGGGAAGCAGACGGTGAGTTTCAGAATCGTTGACCGTCCGGGGTTTCACGATATTTTTTACGGCACGAAAGAAATAGAGTCGGGCGACTGGACGCTGTTCAGCGGTGAGTTCACTGCGCCCCTTTCTGTACCTGCCGCCAAGTTGGAAATAGTAGCACGCTCGGAAGGGACGGTCTGGATTGGCGCCGTTTCGCTGATGCCTGCCGATAATTTTCACGGCATGCGCCGTGATGTGATAGAGTTATTCAAGCAAATGAAACCTTCGTCGCTGCGCTGGCCCGGCGGCTGTTTTGCAGAGTATTACGACTGGAAAGAGGGGCTGTTGCCGGTTGACAAACGCGCCCCGACAGGTCCGCATCAATGGGTGGGTCTGCTCCCCGATAGCGAGGGCTACGACGACTACGACATCGGCATCGACGAGTACATAGCGCTCTGCCGCGAACTCGGCTGTCTGCCGGTCATTACTACCCGCTTCGGCGGCGGGGGCTCGGTGGAAGAAACAGCCGACTGGGTAGAGTACTGCAACGGAAGCGCCGATACGAAATGGGGCAAAATCCGCGCCGACAGAGGTTTTCCGCAACCTTACAACGTGAAATACTGGTACGTAGGCAACGAGATTTGGGGTATGAGTTTGGTTAAGAACAAAGACCCGAAGGCTTGTGGAGCGCTCGTGCTTCAACATGCTAAGGGGATGAAACAAAAAGACCCCTCTATACGGCTTGCAGCCGGGATTGTACCCAATCAACAATGGCTCGAACCGGTGTTTGGCGACCGTAATGGTCTGCTCGATATGGTTCAGGACGGCTTCTATTTCGATGGCGAAATAACGCTCGAAAACGTGCTTAAACACGACGCCGACAAGCAGTTACTGTCCTTGCGGCAGGCGCTCGATACGATTATCTCCGACGGGAAGCAAAAACCCATTACGTTTTATGAATGGAACGTGATGTGGGATCGTCGGGGCGACGCTGCCAGTGCCATCTTTGCCGCCAAGATGCTGAACTCCTTCTGCCGCAATGCCGAGAAAACACGCTTGGAGATGACAGGCTATTTTCAACCCATCACCGAAGGCGCTATCCGTGTGCAGCCTGCGACTTGCTCGCTCGACGCCGACGGCATGGTTTATGTCATGTTCGCCGCCCATCAGAACAACCAGCTGCTTGAGGTCTCCGGCTTGTCGGAGGCTAAAGCTTCCGGCTTGGACGTCTGCGCTTCTATAAATAGCGCCGGAAATCAGATTTTTATCACCGTCGTCAACAGCAATAAGGCGGACGAGAATACTTTAGACTGGACGCTTCCCGGCAAGATGGTAAATACGGTTGACATTCAAACGCTTACAGCAGAATCGCTCGAAGATGGCGCCCCGTTGATTGAGAAAAGAGAAACATTTCTCCCGAAGAAAAGCAATCGCCTTGCAGTGAAAATTCCGCCATGCAGCATAATGGGTATCTGCTTAAAATTTTAAATTTTAGATTTACAAAAACATACAACATGAGAAAAGTATTTATTTCTTTATTATTGGTCTTTACGGCAAACGCTGCGATGCAGGGACAGGATGCGCTGATTAACACACTGCGTCAGGAACTTAACCGAAACTATCAGGTTCTCAAAGAACAACCAATACCGGCGTATTATATCTCACTCAGGTATCAGGAATCGACGAACATCTCTTGTAGAGGCCGGATGGGGCATCTGATAAACACTTCGGGCGAAAGCACCCCTTCGAGGATGCTTACCCCGATGATGCGCGTCGGCTCTCGCGAACTCGATAATTCGCACGAGATACGCGGCGCCGATGGCGGAAATATGTCCTTTGGTCGTCCGTACTTCATTCCCGAAGACTATAATCCGACGGTTCTTAAACGCATTATTTGGAGTCGTTTGGATCAATTATACAACTCTAATTGTCAACAATATGAAAAGGTTAAAGCTAACATAGCCGTCAAGGTGGAGCAGGAAGATAAATCAGCCGATTTCAGCGATGACAAACCGGAAAAATACTACGAAAAGCCCCTTCAAAAGGATGTTTTGAAGATCGACCTCAAAACGCTCGAAGACAAGGTGAGGAAATATTCTGCCGTTTTCAATACCAACGACGACCTTATCGAGGGCTACGCCGTTGTGGAGGCTTCTGCCGTAAGGAAGATTTTCATTGATACTGAAGGACGCGAAATAGCTGAAAATCAGATTATTTATAATATACAATTACAAGCGGAAACGCAGGCGGAAGACGGCATGCGCATGCCGCTCTTTAAATCATGGTTTGCGAGTACGATTACAGAAATGCCTTCCGATGACGAGGTCGTTAATGCTGCCCGCGAGATGAGCGCCCTGCTTTCGGAGTTGAAGAAAGCGCCTGTAGCCGAATCATTTACCGGACCGGCTCTGCTGGCGCCTGCCGCCGCCGGAGTGTTTTTTCATGAGATTTTCGGACATCGTATCGAAGGTTCGCGTTTGAAACAGGAAAGCGACGCGCAGACCTTTAAAAAGAAAGTCAACGAAGAGGTGCTGCCCGCACATCTGTCGGTAACTTTCGACCCCTCAAAGAAATACTTCGGCAAAACGCCGCTCAATGGCTATTATGCTTTCGACGACGAAGGTATTCGCGGACAGCGCGTCGAGGTTGTAAAGAACGGCGTACTGCGAAGTTTTCTGATGTCGCGTACGCCTATCGACGGTTTTGCACATTCCAACGGACACGGCAGAGCCGCCCCTGCAGCGACGCCCGTTACGCGGCAGTCGAACATGTTTGTCGAAAGCGACCAAAAATACAGCGAAGCAGAGCTTGTTAAAATGCTCAAAGAAGAATGTAAGAAGCAAGGCAAAGAGTTCGCGTTCTACTTCAAGGAAGTATCCGGCGGTTTCACTCAGACCGGTCGAGTGATGCCTAATGCATTTAATATCACGCCATTGCTTGTCTATCGTGTCTTCACGGATGAACGTCCCGACGAGTTGGTGCGCGGCGTTGACCTTGTAGGCACGCCCCTCGCCATGTTTGCCCAGATAGAAGCTTGCAGCAAGGAGAAAGGCATTTTCAACGGCTTCTGCGGTGCCGAATCGGGTTCGGTGCCGGTTGCGACCGTAGCGCCCGCTCTCTTAGTGAAAACCATTGAAACACAAAAGAAAGGCAAGAGCCAGAACAAACAGATGATTCTTCCGAAACCCGCCGGAGAAACGAAAAGCGTTTATAATGAACCTGTTCTCGACGCTATCAAAGCCGAGACCGACCGCGAAATAGCAGAACTTGCCCTGCCCGGTCTCAAGTCGCCTTTCTTCATCTCGACCGCTATTGCAGATGTTTTAATAACGAACGTTGTTGCCTCTAACGGTAGTCTGGTTTCTTCCAAAGTCAATCGACAGCGTCCCTTTGGTTATCGTTTCTTAGTCGGTGATTATCAGCGTACGGACGAGAATTTTCAAGCGAATATTGGTCGAGAGTATAACATGATTATAAGCCTCGACGATACACCGGAAGCTATCCGTTACTCGCTATGGCGTGCTTTCGACGGCATCTATAAGGCTACTGCTGAGACTTATGCACAGAAAGAGGCTGCTATTAAGCGACTTAATGTGCTGCCCAAAGACTTCGAACTGCCCGACTGGGACAAAACACCCGTTGTGGTGATGACCGACAAACCTGCGCCGTTGCAACCCGTTGACAAGGTTGTATTAGAGAAGTATGTCAAAGAAGTTTCCGCAATCTTCAGCGACTATCCGGATATCATAGGCTCAAACGTTGCGATAGAAAACTTGGACTATAGACGTTATTTTTATAATACAGAACAATCTGCTATACAGAATGTTAAACGCACAGTTGTCGTGTTTATCAATGCATGGACAATGACTGAGGGTGGTGAAGAAATCAGCCGTTCGCAGCGAATTGTAGCCGGCGACGTCAACTCGCTGCCTCCGGTTGCCGAAATGCAAAAACGCTGTCGGCAGTTTGCCGAAACGGTCATAGAAGAAAGAAATGCCAAGAAGATTGATGAGACTTATATCGGACCGGTATTATTTGAGAAAGAAGATGTTACAGGCTCTTTCTATAACCTGTTCTTCCAGAACGGACTCGAAGCCTCACGCCGACTGTTGACCTCACAGGGCAGTATGTTCAGTCTCAGCGACATCGAAGAACTGATGGGCAAGCGCGTTGCCGCCAAAACCATCACGATCGAAGACCTGTCAGGCACGCCGGAATATAACGGAATTAAGTTGCTTGGCTCATACTCGATTGATGCACAGGCTGTTGTTCCGCCAAAACAAATGACGCTTGTCGAAAAAGGTATTCTGAAGAACCTGTTGAGCGACCGCACGCCAACGCTCGCCGTGCCCCATTCCAACGGTCATGCGTTGACGAATGTGGCAGGTAACGATGTGCAGACCTCTACCGGCGTCATTCGGCTGACCGGCAGCGTTATAAAACCATATAATACGCTTAAAGATACGCTGTTGCAACTTGCTGCGGAAGAGGGTTACGATTACGCTTTTATCGTTAAAAACGGGGGGGGCTTCTATCGCATCAGCATTGCCGACGGTTCGGAGACGCGTGTCCGTTCTGCTGAATTTCAGGATTTTAACCGCAACAGTTTCAAAAAGATAGCAGCTGTTTCGGATAAAGAACAGGTTTACAACGGTTTGGGCAAAGCATCCAATTTAATATCTGTCATCAGTCCCGATGCCATCCTGTTTGAAGATATTCAAATACGCTTTACTCGCAACGAAAACCTGACCAAACCGCCGGTTGTGCCGCGCGATTAAAATATAAAGATGTATGATATAAATTGTTGAATGTTACCGGGTGAGAAAAATGATCAACTTTGTCAGGTGATTGATAAGATTTTTTTCTACCTTTGAAACATTGATTTTATGCTTAAAAGAATGGCGCTATGTTTACACCCGAAGACTTGAGTTTACTGAAAGAAAAACAGATTTCGCTGTTGCAAATCGAAACACAATTGAAGGATTTGAAAAACGGATTTCCTTTTCTCCGCATTGTGGAGGCTGCTTCAGTTAAAAAAGGCATCTTGCGCGTGCCCGAAAACGACGAAAAAAAATATTTGGATGCTTGGGACAGTTACCGCAACGGCAATCGGAAAATCACTAAATTCGTACCCGCTTCGGGTGCGGCAAGCCGGATGTTCAAAGACCTGTTTTCTTTTGCAGATGCGGATTATGAGCTTCCCAAAACGAGTTTCGAGAAACAATTTTTCGCCGAAATCGAAAAATTTGCATTCTACGACGAATTAAACAAAACTTGCGTGAAGCTGTACGGGAAAGATATCCCCTCGCTCACGGACGCCAATCAATACAAACCGATAGCGAAAGCCTTGCTTTCGACTGAGGGGCTGAACTATGGGAACCTTCCCAAAGGCCTGCTGCTGTTCCATCGTTATCCCGACGGAAACCGCACGCCGGTGGAGGAACACCTGACCGAAGGGGCGCTTTATGCAGCCGACAACAACGGGAAAGTAAATATCCACTTTACCGTTTCGCCCGAACATCTGCCTTTGTTTAAGCAATTGGTGGCGGACAGAAAAGAAGCTCGTGAAAAGAAATTGAACGCCGTTTTCGATATTTCGTACAGCGTACAAAAACCCAACACCGACACTATTGCAGCGGATATGGATCATCAGCCCTTCCGTAACGACGACGGGTCGCTGCTTTTCCGTCCGGGCGGTCACGGCGCCTTGATTGAGAACCTCAACGATATTGATTCGGACGTGATTTTTATCAAAAACATCGACAACGTCGTTCCCGATCGTTTGAAAGCCGAAGAGTCGCATTTCAAGAAACTGATAGCGGGCGTATTGGTATCGCTGCAACAACGCGCCTGCGACTACGTCGAGAAGTTGATTTCGGGGAAATATACGCCGGACGACTTAAATGAAATCCGGACGTTTTTGGAAAACGAATTGGTCATTGTTCCCAACCGCCCCGCCGCAAATGACAAAGAACTGGCATCGTTCCTGCTGAAAAAACTCGACCGCCCGTTTCGCGTGTGCGGCATGGTGAAGAATGTGGGCGAACCGGGGGGCGGCCCCTTTATCGCCGAGAATCCCGATGGGACGGCTTCGCTGCAAATCCTCGAAAGCTCGCAGATCGACACGAAAAACGAAAAAGCGATCGCCGCTTTCAAAAACGGTTCGCACTTCAATCCCGTGGACTTGGTGTGTGGCGTAAAAAACTACAAAGGTGAGAAATACGACTTGACGAAATACGTGGACAAAAATACGGGTTTCATTTCACAGAAATCGAAGGGAGGCAAAGAATTGAAAGCTCTCGAACTGCCGGGTCTGTGGAACGGCGCGATGAGCGGATGGAACACGGTTTTCGTGGAGGTGCCTATCAGCACGTTTAACCCCGTGAAGACGGTGAACGATCTGCTGCGTGCGGAGCACCAGTAAGACATAAAAAAACTTCCCTCAATTCGAGAATCCCTGCGGGGAAACAGAATTAAAGGAAGTCTATGAACTTGATTAATAAAGGTGATTTGCAATTATTTTGCGCCTCTTTTCTCGGCGTTTTCTTCGCGTCGTTTTTCAAATTCCTTTTTCAACGTTTCCATTTTGTCTTTACCGATGATTTTTTCGAGAGCGGCGGCTTCAGCTTCGCGTTCTTTTTTCATTTCGGCACGGCGCTCTTCCTGAGATTTTTGTGCGTCTTTTTTCGCGTTTTCGTGCTTAGCTTTCAAATCGGTGAAATGTTTTACCAAGGCAGTCTGCTGGTCGGCCGTCAAATCCAAGTGTTTGGCCATTCTCGAAGCTTGTTCTTCGGGCGAAGGCATTTCGAAATTTTGCGGTCTGTCGGGTTTTTGCTGCCCGTCTTTGATAGCAGGAGGAGGTGGTGGTGTTTGCTGATCCTTCTTCGGTTCGCCCGGTTTTGCTTTCGCATTTGGAGCTTCTCCTCTTTTCGGGCGCAAGCTTTGCCATTTTTCAAATTTTTCGTCCCCGAGAATCGATTTCAATTTGTCGTTCATTTCTTTCATTCGATCGCCCATTTTCGCTCTTACATCTTCTGTTTTTTGCTCTCCGGCTTCTCTTTCTTTTTGCATTTTTGCGTCCATCTCAGTATAGAAAGCCGTAAGGTCTTTCTTTTGCTGATCGGTCAGTTCGAGGCTTTTCGCCATACGTTCCACACGGTCTTCAACCGACAATCGTTCGGGCCTGGATTTCCCATCGTTTTGCGCCATCAACCCAGTCATAAAAAGGGCTGCACACAGTGATAATAAAACTTTTTTCATAAATCAAAATAAATTATTTGTATTGAACCATAAATAAAACTTATCTTTACTGCTGTTTAGGACACTGTTTTTAGGAATTAGTTTAAGAACAGATGTTTAATTATTGTTAAAACAAAAAAAGCGTCAGAACATGGAGTTGAACGAACACAACAAACAGGAATATCCGCCGATGCATACGGCAGAACACATCCTTAACCAGACCGTAGTACGGATGTTTGCTTGCCCGCGTTCCCACAATGCGCATATCGAAAGAAAAAAGAGCAAATGCGATTATTTTCTCGACAAAGCCCCGACGGAAGAACAGATACGGCAAATCGAAGATAAAGTAAACGGCGTCATCAACAGCCATCTGCCGGTTACGGAAGAATTTCTGCCCCTTTCGGAAGCGGCTGAAATTGTGGATTTATCGAAACTGCCTGATAAGGTGTCCGAAACGCTTCGCATTGTCAGGGTGGGGGATTACGATGCTTGCGCCTGTATCGGCTCTCACGTGGCAAACACGTCGGAGATAGGCCGCTTCAAAATTATCAGCCACGATTACGAAAACGGGCGTTGGCGGGTGCGTTTCAAATTAGAAGGCGATTGAATTTGTGTGTGCAGAAAATAATTGTTACTTTTACAGCCACTTTTTTTGTCATAAACGATTCATATTACGAAAAAAAGCAAGAAAATAATACGTTTGTCCGTTGCGAAAAATGCCGTTCTGAGCGATGTTCTTTCGCAATATCCCGAATTGATTCCCATCGTGAACCGGTTCGGCATTTATTTGGGGGTGGGGGATAAAAGTATCGAAAAAATTTGCTCCGAACGGAACATCAGCGAAGATTTTTTGCTGACGGTACTCAATGTTTATTTGGACGAAGACTACGTTCCGGACGATACCCTGCCACGGCTCGATGCAGGAATGGTTGCCGATTATTTTCACCGTACCATCGAAAATTACATCAGAGAACTTGTTCCCAACATCGAGAAACATTTCAATGCGCTGATTGCCATGAGCGGTTCCGACAACAAGGAGCTGAGTCTGCTCCGCCAAGTTTTTATGCGTTTCAAGGATGAACTCGAATCGCATCTCAAAAACAGTTTGGACAGCGAGTTTGCTTATCCACACGAATTACTGCACGATTTAAAGAATATCCTTATCAAGCACGTTTCTGGAGAATTTAACCAGAATTTGTGCTATGCCGTCGTCTTTTCCATTACCTCGCTCGAAAAAGATTTGGCTATCCACAACAGACTGAGGAAGAAAGTCTTACTTCCTAAGTTAAAGGAGATGGACTTGTCGGATATCAAACAGTTGAACTGTTTCATTTCCGACGACAAACAGTTGCATCCCGCCGCAAACGGCGCGTTGTTGAGCCGCAGAGAAAAGGAGATTCTTATCCTCATCGCGCAGGGACGTTTGAATAAAGAGATTGCCGAATTGCTGCACATCAGCCTCAACACGGTGCTTACGCACAGGAAAAACATCATCTCGAAAACGGGCATCAAAACCGTTTCGGGACTGACATTTTACTGCATTCAACACGGTCTGATTGCTTCGGTGAATTAAAACGATTAAATCATTTCCGATGAACTACAAAAAAATAGCTTTCGCCACCGTTTTCGCCGCCATTTTTCTGTTCGGCGTCTCAATGGTCATTATCGGTTCTATTTTGCCGGAGTTAAAAACGAAATTCGGATTAGACGAAGTGGCGGCCGGTGAACTGTTCCTGATCCTGCCTCTCGGCTTATTGGTCGGCTCCATCACCTTTGGGCCGATAAGCGACCGCCACGGTTACCGATGGGTGTTGGCTACGGCCTTGCTCTTTCTCGGAATCGGATTTCTTGGCATCGCGCACGCTACGAATCATGCGTTGCTGAAACTTTGCATATTGTTGTTCGGCATCGGCGGGGGCATTATCAATGGAGCGTCGAGTGCGTTGATTTCCGATTTGAGTTCCGAAAACGAAAAGATTGCCAACCTGAATCTTTTGGGTGTTTTCTTTGGCGTAGGGGCTTTCCTGACGCCTTTTTTGATGAGTTTCATCAATCCTCTGCACCACACGACTTTACTCAATATGGTAGCCATCCTGTGCTTCGTAACAGCTGTCCTGTTTATTGTCGTTCGTTATCCCGAAATTGCGAAAAAAGAAAAAATATCAATAAAACTTGTCCCCAAGTTCCTGAAAAACAAGTTATTCATGGTTATTTGTTTTTTTCTTTTCTTTCAGTCGGCATTCGAAGCCATTGTGAACAACTGGGGCGTCTCGTTTTTTATCGGCAGCAAAGGGGCAGGACAGGACAGCGCTTTGCAGGCCTTATCGGCTTCGGTTTTGGGTATGACACTCCTGAGGATACTGACAGGCGGTGTTCTTCGTCATTTGCGGTATTCGCAATTGATGGGTATTGCGCTCGCATCGTTGACGTCAGGCTTGGTGTTATTGGTTGTTTCGTCGTCGTTTTACATCAATACGGCCGGTATGTTTTTTATCGGTGCGGGATTATCGGCCGGATTTCCGGTTATGCTGGGGATTGTCGGCGGAATTTATAAAGGAGTGTCCGGTACGGCTTTCAGTTTCGCATTGTTTGTGGCGCTTGTCGGGAACATGATCATCAACTATTCCACGGGCGTGTTGGCCAAACAATACGGGATAGGGATCTTTCCATGGATTGTCGGGACGGAGATCGTGTGTATGGCGCTCTTATTCGTGTATATACTTCGAAACAAGTCTTAGGAATATTAAAATTTATAGCGTATATTTGTAGCAACATTTCAAACAGACAATGGCATATATTGATTATTATAAAGTATTGGGGGTGGATAAAAACGCATCGGCCGACGATATAAAAAAAGCATATCGCAAGCTGGCGCGGAAACTGCATCCCGACTTGAATCCGAACGATAAGGACGCACACCGGAAGTTTCAGGAGTTGAACGAGGCCAACGAGGTGCTCAGCGATCCTGACAAGCGTGCTAAATACGATAAATACGGTGAGAACTGGCAACACGGCGAAGAGTACGAAAGAGCGCGGCAGCAACAACGTCAATGGAGCGGTCAGAGTGGCGGAGATGGGCAAACATTCTACACATCGGGCGATTTTTCGGACGACGATTTTTCCGATTTCTTCCACTCCATGTTCGGAAGCGGTTTTTCGCAACGGACAACGGGTTCCCGCACCAGAAAATACAAGGGAGGCGACTATCAGGCCGAATTGCGGCTCTCGCTTCGCGATGCCCTGCAAACGCGACAGCAGACGCTCACGGTGGATGGAAAAAACATCCGCATCACCATTCCGGCGGGCGTGAGCGACGGGCAAAAAATAAAATTGGGCGGTTATGGCCGGCCCGGTGTGAACGGCGGCCCTAACGGAGACCTGTACATTACCTTTGTTATCGATGAAGACCCCAAATTTAAACGTTTGGGAGCAGACATTTACACCGATGCCGATATCGATTTATACACTGCCGTTTTGGGTGGAGAGGTTACGCTCTATACCCTCAACGGACAGGTGAAACTGCAGGTGAAATCCGGTACACAACCCGATGCCAAAGTGCGCCTCAAAGGGAAAGGCTTTCCCGTTTACAAAAAAGAAGGACTATATGGCGACTTCTATGTAACGTGGAAAGTGCGTCTGCCGGAAAATCTTTCGGACAAAGAAAAAGAATTGTTTACCGAATTAGCTAAAATCAGGCAAAAATGAGCAAAAACAGATTATTATACAGCGAATACCTGCGGATATACGAAGTAGAACAATCGTTTATCGATTCGCTGAACGAATCAGGCCTCATCCGGTTGGTTTTGCAGGACGATGAGAAATTTATCGAATACGATGATTTGTCGGAAATTGAACAGTTCGTGCGCTGGCATTACGATCTGAATATCAACGTCGAAGGTATCGAAGCCCTCCATCACATACTCGGACGGGTGAAAAACTTGCAGGCTGAGATTAGGCAGCTCAACAACGAATTGAAATTTTACAAGTCCTTGGACTAATTTTTTCAGAAATAAAATACAAGCATACATTTGCAATAAATCCGATGTTAAAGTCATTATACATTGATCATTACGCGCTTATCGACCAACTGAAAATCGATTTCGACAAAGGTTTTTCAGCGATTACCGGCGAAACCGGTGCGGGGAAATCCATCGTTATCGGCGCCTTGTCGCTTATTTTGGGACAGCGAGCCGACGCGAAAGCCATCCGGCAAGGCGAAACGAAATGCACCGTCGAAGGCGTGTTCGACCTGTCGGGATACAAACTCCGGCCTTTTTTTGAAGAACACGATTGGGAGTTTGACGATAACGAATGTATTGTCCGCCGAGAAATTTGGTCGAACGGAAAATCGCGTGCTTTTGTGAACGATTCGCCCGTTTACCTGAATGACCTGAAAGAGTTGGGCGACAAGCTTATCGATATCCATTCGCAACACCGGAACTTATTGCTTAACGATAATTTATTCCAGCTCGAAATAGTTGATTTGCTGGCTGATACATCGATTCTGAAAACAAAATATTCGGATGCTTTCGCTGAATTTCGCACGGCGGAACAAAGGCTGAAAAACTTGTTGGAACTGTCCCAAAAAAGCAAGGCCGAAGAGGATTACCTGAGGTTTCAGTTTTCGGCTTTGTCCGAAGCCAATCTGCAACCCGGAGAGCAGGAATCGCTTGAATCGGAACTTGACGCCCTCACACATTCCGAGGAAATAAAATCGGCCTTGTTTAAATTGACCCATACCTTGTCGGGTGATGAGCAAAATGTGGAATCGATGTTGAAATCTGCATTGGAATACATCCGGGCCATTCGGCCTGTTTTTCCTAAAGCTGAAGAATTGGCCCAGCGCGTTGAATCGGCTTGCATCGAACTGAAAGATATTCGCATGGAAGCCGAAAATCGCTTCGAAAAGGTGGATTTCGATCCCAACCGCCAACAGGCATTGGAAGCCCGCTTGGGGCTGATTTACGATTTGCAAAAGAAACATTCGTTGCATACCGTTGAGGAACTCATTGATCTTTGCGGCGATTTAGCAAAAAAACTGCAAACCATAGATTCGTTCGACGAGCAGATCAGCGCCTTGCGGAACGATGTCGATGAAAAAAACAAATTGATGCTTTCTCTTGCGGCTGAATTGAGTAAGAAAAGAAAATCGTCTGTGCCGAATATCGAGAAACAACTGACCGGGCAACTGACCTTCCTTTCGATGCCGAACGCCGTATTTCGTTGCGAGATTACCGACAAAACGCATCCCGATGCTACGGGTATTGATAACATACAGTTTCTTTTTTCAGCTAACAAAAACGGCGTACCGATGCCTGTATCCCAAATTGCGTCGGGTGGCGAAATCTCGCGTTTGATGCTTTGCCTGAAATCGCTGGTCGCCGGATCAACCGCTCTTCCAACGATTATTTTCGATGAAATAGATACGGGGACTTCAGGAGAAACAGCCGACAAAATGGGGGCGATGATGAAGCAGATGAGCTTAGACATGCAGGTTATCACCATCACGCACCTGCCTCAAATCGCTGCCAAAGGCGATATGCAATACATTGTTTACAAAGAGGATGGCGCCGAATCAACAGAAACGCGCATGAAAAAACTGTCGCCGGAAGAGCGTATAACGGAAATTGCGCGTATGCTTAGCGGCGCGGAAATCACCGTGCAAGCTGTGGAAAATGCAAAAGCGATGCTGGCTCAATAAAAACTTTATTTCCCCCCAAAATTGAAAACAATAGGGATGGCGGCCGGTGATTTGATGGATGTGTTGCCCACGGAAATGGAAGGCCATAATCTGACCGTAACCTTTGTTGAACCGCTATTGATGCCGATAAACGACCCCAATTCCCTTGCTACGCGATCTTGCGAGTAACGGTTTATCAGGTTCATCAAATCCACGCCGACAGAAATAGGGAGAACTTGCGTTTGTCCGGCTTCGATGCGAACCGGAACATCCAATTTCCCCGAAGTAAAATCCATTTCGTTGATGCTGATCGCATAGTCCATCGCATTGAGGAAGGCGGCTGTTTTTTCATTCGGGTTTTTTACATTCAGGTTCAACGTCATATTAAACGGGATCGTCTGCAAACTTTTGCCGGACAATATGGTCGCAATATTCGCGATATTCGCTAAGGATATGGATGAGGCGTTACCTATATTAATGCCGGCCAATTGAATACCGGTCAATGAGTTATAGGTATATTCGCATTGCGAAAAATTGTATGCGCCTGTAATCTGTTCCATCACGCCGCAACCGTTGAGCATGAAAACGGTCGCCAAAATCAAAATCAATTTTTTCATATTTTTCTGTTATTAATTATCTGTTTAATGGTTACCATCGTCGCTCCGAATCCGTATTCCCGAAACGAAGCGTCTTGCACATAACACTGTTTGTATTTTTGTTTCAGTTCTTTTAAGATGGCGTTTTTCAATACGCCGTCTCCTTTCCCGTGAATGAAAACGATTTTTTGGTTTTTCTTCCGCAAGTTCTCGCTCATCACCTCGTTGAATTTTTTCAATTGATATTCCAACATGTCTGCATTGTTCATCCCGGCGGTGGTTTCCAAAAGTTGGTTGATGTGCAGATCAATTTCAAGCGTCTCGTTTTTTTCTTTCGGCGCTATCTTTTGAATGAGGGGACGTTTGTCTGCCTCATTTTTCTCTTTCATTGCCCGTTCTATTTCTCCGGCCGACACCAATACGTCGCGTTCGGGCACATCATTCCGTACGACGTAATAAATCAGCGCTGCATCGTCAAAATAATCGTTTTCCCGAAAACTGTGCAATTTATAAAATTTCACGGTGTCGATGCGCAATTCCACCGAACAGGGATTTTTGAATTTGAAGGGTTTGTTGTGTTTAAACGCTACAAACTGTACGCAAATTTTTTCCATTTCGTTCAGTTGCGATTTCCCGAATTCTTCCACAAAAATTTTCGTATTGGGCTCAACGAGACCGTTGTATCGACTTGTCCACGTGTTATTTTCGCGACTCATGTAATTGACAAACAGGTAGTAGTTGCTGTCGTTTACAAAATAACATTCGTAAGTCGATAGAGAGAGCTTTTTCTCGTCGGTGGGCAGATAGGCGAGGCAAGCGGTAATTTCTTCTCCTCCGGGCAATTCTTCGAATTCGTCATCCGTTTGTTCCACTTTGATTTCGGGTTTCGGAGATGTCTGTTTTTCGTCCGTTTTCTCCGAAGAGGCGTCGCTCGAAGACCTTTTTTCGTTTCCGGTCGGTTCTATAACGACGAGTTCCGACATCAAAACCGGTACGTCAAAACCGTGTTCATCTTCAACAATGGCCATCTGTTTGTTCAGGAAACCTTTCACTTTCCCTCCGCCAACCATATTTAAAAAGCGTACAATATCTCCCGTCTGTATTTTATTCATCCATGTACTTATTTTTTTTTTTTTTTTTTGCGGCACAACCAATTCTTCTTCTCCAATTAGATAAAAAGCGGCATTTAAGGTTTAATCGCCATAAATCTCATTGGTTTTTTTGTCGCGTTTACAAAGTTGATTAATTTTGCCGATATATCGCACTAAATATTGCAAAAAAATAAGTCATCTGCTCGAAAAAAAATGAAAAAAGACGAAATAGGACAACTGCGCATATCCAAATTTAACTACAAACTCCCCGACGGAAAAATAGCCAAATATCCGCTTACAGAGCGTGATTCATCGAAATTGTTGCTCTATCGCGACGGGAAAATAGGTGAAAGCGTTTTCAAAAAGCTATCCGAACAAATTCCGGCCGGAAGCCTGATGATCTTCAACAATACAAAAGTTATCCATGCGCGGTTGTTGTTCCGAAAAGAGACGGGCGCGACCATTGAGATATTTTGTCTTTCACCTGCCGAACCGTCGGATTATGCCCTGAATTTTGTCAGTCGCGGGCAATGCTCGTGGCATTGCATGATTGGCAATGCCAAACGCTGGAAAAACGAGCCGCTGCTGATGCGCATCGAGACCCGGTCGAGGGTGTTGACGCTTGAAGCGGAGAAGTTATCGGCGGCGGACAACGATACGGTCGTGCGCTTTTCATGGGATGATGAGGCCTGTTCCTTTTCTGAACTGTTGGAATTGGCCGGGAAATTGCCCATTCCGCCGTATTTAAACCGTCCTACGGAAGAAAAAGACGAAGAGACCTACCAGACTGTATATTCGAAAATCGAAGGTTCTGTGGCCGCTCCGACAGCCGGATTGCATTTTACCGACGGAGTGATGCGCCGACTGCACGAAAAGGGAGTCGTTACGTCCGAGCTTACATTGCACGTGGGTGCGGGAACCTTCAAGCCCGTGAAATCGGAAACGATGGACGGACATGAAATGCATACGGAATGTATCTCGGTCTCGCGCAAAACCGTCGAACTGCTGCTGAATCGTAAAAAAACGCTTGTAGTGGTAGGTACAACCTCCATGCGAACCATCGAAAGTCTGTATTATATCGGCTGCAAATTGCAGATGAATCCGCAGGCGCAGCCGCACGAATTGGCAGTCTCGCAATGGGAAGCCTACGAAGATCCTTTCGGCGGTAACATCACGCCGGAGCAAGCTTTGCAGAACATTTTGGATTATTTAGACCGGACGGGCGAAAGCCAATTGATAACGGCAACTCAAATCATGATTGCGCCGGGATTTCGTTTTCGGTTCGCCGATGCCATTGTTACCAATTTTCACCAGCCGCAAAGTACCTTGTTGCTGTTGATTTCTGCTTTTGTGGGGAGCGATTGGCGGAATATCTACGATTATGCGCTATCGCACGATTTTCGCTTTTTAAGTTACGGCGACAGTTCGTTGTTGTGGAAAAACACAGGGTTAATGCAGTCCGAAGAACAGATTGGCGAAAATGATGGCCAAAACAATTAGCGTAATCGCGGTATAAAGCCGATCTTTTTCGAGGACAAACGAAAACAGCGAGAACACTACCCTGAGTACGGGTGTGAAAATCAATATGATGATTCCGAATTGCGCAATAGCTGCTCCGTCGAATTGTGCGATTCGCGAAAGAATGGAGCCTATTCCGCGCAAATATTCGGGAGCGCCCCGAAAATCACCGGCCTTTTCTACTGCGCCGTATCCTGTAACGGGGCCTTGATGTTGAAAAAGGTAAACAATTCCTCCGAAAAGGGTTATAGAGCAGGATACAATCACGCCCACGCGCAACAATTTCCCGATGACGAGGTCTATATCGTGTTGTGTGATAAGCTTTTTCATACTCCTTAAATTTTACCCGTCAGACCCTTATAAATCATCTGTATCGCTAAGAAGATGATGACGATGCTGAATATCAGCCTCAATTTTCCGACCTTCGCTTTCACCAATATCTTCGATCCGAGGAAGGCGCCCAAAAGCACACCGGGAACAATAGGCATGGCCAATCCCGGATCGATGTACCCGCGTTGGAGGTAAATCACGGCGCTGGCGGCAGCCGTAACTCCAATCATGAAATTGCTGGTTGTGGTAGAGACCTTGAACGGGATTTTCATGACAATGTCCATCGCTAATACTTTCAACGAGCCGGAACCGATACCCAGAATTCCTGAGATCATTCCGGCAAACACCATCAGCGAAGAGCCTCCTGCCACACGGTGCACGTTATATTCGACGAGGCCGTTTGGAGTAGGATAGGAGCTGTTCAGTTTCATCTTTACGCCCCATATATCGCCGGGTTTCGAATAATTGATGTTCCGGTCTTTCTTGCGTACCGACATATAGGCCGAAAAAATAAGGATGAAGCCGAAAATCAACGCGATAATGTTTGTAGGCATATATATAGCCACCAGTGCACCGATAACGGCGCCTATTGTGGTAGCAATTTCGAGAAACATTCCGATGCGCGTGTTGGTGATTCCTTCGCGGATGTATGCTGCAGCTGCGCCGGACGACGTGGCGATGGACGTTACCAAAGCCGAACCTACGGCAAAACGCATGTCAACCCCAAACCCCATGGTCAATAACGGGATGATGACAGCGCCTCCTCCCAGTCCGGTGAGCGATCCCAATAACCCCGCAAGAATGGCTCCCGCAAAAAGGATAAGGACAAACAGCTCTATATTCATTGATTTGTTATTTTATTTCTCCGGCCGCTTTTTCCATTTTTTTGCGAATTTCTTCCGTGCAGAGCTTCCCAATGCTTCCGGCATGCGTATGATGTACCGATTTTTTCGCGCGATAGCTACCGTTCTCCACTTCTTTTCCCACTTCGATGTAGGCTTCGCGGAAGGGAATGCCTTGCAAAACGCGGCTGTTCACTTCCTCCACCGTGAAGAGGTAATCGTATTTTGGGTCGTCCAAAATATGCGTGTTCACCGAAACGTGCTGCAACATGAAACAAGTCATCTTTAACAGTCGGTGCAGCGTTTCGATGGCGGGAAACAGCGATTCCTTCAGCAGCTGGAAATCGCGGTGATAACCGTGCGGCAGGTTGGTTGTCATCATCGAAATTTCGTTCGGCAGGCTTTGCAAGCGATTGCTGTGCACTCGGATGAGTTCCCACACGTCGGGATTTTTCTTGTGCGGCATGATACTCGAACCCGTAGTCAATTCATTGGGGTAGGAGATAAACCCGTAATTTCCGGAAAGATACATGCAGTTGTCTGCCGCTAATTTGTTGAGTGTGGATGCGATGTTTGCCATACTTTGTGCGACAATGCGTTCGGTTTTCCCGCGACCCATTTGTGCGGCTATCACATTGTAGGTCATCGTTGCAAAATGCAGTTCTTGGGTGGTAGCCTCCCTGTCGAGCGGAAACGAGCTCCCGTATCCGGCTGCCGAACCGAGCGGATTTTGGTCGGCCACGCGCCATGCGGCTGCGAGCGAGTGCATGTCGTCCACCAATGTTTCGGCATAAGCGCCAAACCACAAGCCGAAGGACGACGGCATGGCGATTTGTCCGTGCGTGTAGCCGGGCAACAACACGTCTTTGTGTTTTTCGCTGAGCGTTTGCAGCAAATCGAAAAGTTGGAGCGTCTCGTCTCTGATGCTTTGAATTTCATCTTTCAAATAGAGTTTGATATCCACCAGCACTTGATCGTTACGCGAACGTCCCGAATGGATTTTTTTCCCCATCTCGCCCAGACGCTCGGTGAGCATGGCTTCTATTTGCGAATGGATATCTTCTGCGTCGTCGTCGAGATGAAAATTTCCTTTCCGCACATCTTTCAATATCTCTTGCAGTTCTTTTTGCAGGACGGCCTCTTCGTTGGCGGGCAACAGTCCTATTTTCACTAACATTTTGATATGCGCCATCGACCCAATGATATCGTAAGCGGCTAAGCGGAGGTCGAGCTCACGGTCGTTTCCTACGGTGAAGTCGGAAACCAATTGGTTGGAATCGAATCCTTTGTTCCAAATTTTTGCCATTTTTTTCAATTATCTGTTATCATTCAGCGACGGAAGCCGCATTTACAAGTGAAGATAAATTCCTTCCATAAAACGTGCGTAGCCGTCGATGAATTGAATATAACCGTCAATCCCTTTTTGCAATTCGTCGATCAGAATAAATTCGTCGGCTTGATGCGACCGCGCCGAGTCGCCGGGACCCATTTTTATTGCCGGACAGGAAATGCGCATCCAATCGGATGTGGTTGGCGAGGTATAGGTTTCCAAGCCCAAGTTTTCAATAACCTTTATCAACGGATGATCGAGGGGTGTCGCCGAACTTTTGTTGATTAACGACCGCGCCGTCAGCTTGCTTTCCGTTTTTTCCTGCAACAGGGCGAATATTTCGGCGTTTGTATATACGTCTGTCGGGCGGACATCGACGACAAACGAGCATTTATCGGGGACAACATTGTGCTGCGTTCCCGCATTGATTTGCGTAACCGTGAGTTTTACCCGTCCCATCGTGGGTGAGATTTTATCGAAAACGGTTTTGCGGAGAATCTCGATGTCGTTCAGCGCGATGTAAATGGCATTGACGCCCTCATCCCTCGCGGCATGGCCGCTGATGCCTTCGGCTATCCCGTCGATGACGAGCAAACCCCGTTCGGCGATGGCGGCTTTCATGCCTGTCGGCTCTCCGATGATTGCCATGTCGGGGGTTATTTCTTCGGCGAGTTTTTTCATTCCGTTGGGTCCCGAATTTTCTTCTTCGCACGATAAGGCCAGCATCAGGTTAAACGGCAATTCTTTTTCGTAGAAATGAAGAAAGGCCTGTATCATGCACACCACGCTTGCGCCGGCATCGTTGCTCCCAAGCCCAAAAATATGCGTATCCGAAAGGAGCGGGCTGAAGGGGTCTAAAGTATAAGTAGAGGCGGGTTTCACCGTGTCTAAGTGAGAGTTGAGCATCAAAGTCGGTTTATCGCTGTCGTGATAAAGCTGATGCGCCACAAGGTTATTACCGATACGCTGGACACGTATCCCTTTCTCTGTGAAAAAATCGTAAAGATAATCGCTCCTCAGGTTTTCTTCGCCGGAGAACGATTTCAGCGAAATCAACTTGCGCAGGATCTCGATACTGCTATGGAGAGGTTTGTTTGTCATTTTCTTTTTTCTTTTTGAACTTCCTGCAAAGATAAGAGATAATTTTCAATCTGAGGCATCAATAATGAGCAATATTGCTATTTGTGAGAGACCGATTATCCTGAAATAATTTGTACTTTTGCGGGAAAACAGATTAAAAACTCTGAAAAATGCTGACTTTTTTGCTGTCGATCGCAATTCTTGTTGCCGGTTATCTTTTCTACGGAAAATATATCGAAAAAATTTTCGGGATAGACGCCCTTCGCGCCACACCGGCTGTTTCCAAGCCCGATGGCGTGGATTTTGTACCGATGAAACCGTGGCGTATTTTTATGATTCAATTTCTGAATATCGCCGGTTTGGGGCCGATTTTCGGGGCGA
>JAISUH010000023.1 GCA_031272205.1 Dysgonamonadaceae bacterium
GGTGGTCGCCAGCATCCCCTTTCCGGCCATTCTGTTCTGGAACGAAAGCCATTTTGTGGTGGTCTATGCCGCCGACCGGATTGTGGTATTGGACAAGGGCTTCGTCGTGGAAACGGGCACCCACGACTCGCTGATGGAAAAGAAAGGACATTATTTTTCCCTTGTGGCCGCACAGATGCAGGGGTGAGGGGCGAAAAAATCGCTTTGAAACAAAAATGTTCCGGAAAATTCAATCGAAATTTAAATACCTTTCCCCTGAATCTTTCGTCGATTTATTTGGGACGATGAAAAATTTTTAGCAAATTTGTAACTCATAAATCCGAAGAAGATTCGCGTTATGGGGCTTTTCAGTAAAAAATATCCGTTTCATTTGGGATATGCGCTTGGAGGAGGCGGGGCGAGAGGTTTTGCTCATATAGGCGCATTAAAGGTATTGGAAGAATACAACCTGAAACCCGATATCATTTCAGGTACCAGCGCCGGCGCTCTGGCGGGCGTTTTTTATGCCGACGGTTATTCTCCCGATGAAATTATCGAATTGTTTGAAAAAAAGGAGTTCCGCGAATTTGCGGAATTGTCGCTCCCGAAAGGAGGGGGATTCTTTAAAACGGATGGATTGCACCATTTCTTGAAAAAAAACCTCCGCGCTACAACCTTCGAAGAATTAAAGATTCCGTTTGCAGCTGTTGCAACCGATTGGAATCGGGCTCGAACAGTCAGTTTTGCGCAGGGCAACAATTTAGTGGATGCCGTGGTTGCTTCGTGTACCGTTCCGGTCGTGTTTCAACCCCAATACATTAACGATGAACCTTATGTGGACGGCGGTTTACTTAAAAACTTCCCGGTGTCGGTCATCCGTAAATATTGCAATTACGTAATCGGCATCAACGTAACGCTGCTTGTCCCTACTGAAGAAAAAGTGAGCATCTTTGGTATGGCGGAAAGGACGTTTAAGCTGATGTCGAACGCTAATACGTTGTACGATAGAAAATTGTGCGACATCCTGATAGAGGTTAAAGGCGTCGAAAAATACGCCCTTTTTAACCTCAAAGATATCGAAACCATTGCCAACATCGGTTATCGCCGCGCTTCCGATAAAATTGTGCAGCCGGGGGTGCGCGACATCATTCGCAAATGCATAAAATCTCATTGATGAACCATTAAAACCATTCTCATGGCAGGAAAAAAAATATTTATTTATCAATTGCTACCCCGTTTGTTCGGAAATAAAACACCTCTTTTGGTACAAAATGGAGGTATCGAGCAGAACGGTTCGGGAAAATTTGCCGATTTGAGCGATGGCATACTGAAAAAACTGAAAAAGACGGGCTATTCTCATATTTGGTACACCGGAGTGATTGCTCATGCTTCAACAACCGATTATACCTCTTTCGGCATACTCAAGGATTTTCCTGAAATTGTCAAGGGAAAAGCCGGTTCGCCTTACGCCATCCGCGATTATTACGATGTGGATCCCGATTTGGCCGTGAATGTAGAAAACCGGATGCAGGAGTTTGAAGAACTGATCACCCGCACGCACAAAGCCGGTTTGAAAGTTATCATGGACTTCATCCCCAATCACGTGGCGCGTAACTACCATTCGGTTTGCAAGCCCAAAAAAGTGAAGGATTTTGGGAAAACCGATGACGCGAACCTTTCGTTTTCGCCCCAAAACAATTTCTATTACTTGCCGGGGCAAGCGCTCGAATTGCAACTGCCGCCCGATAAATTTCCGGTAATTGCTTATAAAGAGGTTCCCGCGAAAGTAACCGGCAACGACTGTTTTACCAATCACCCCTCACAATACGACTGGTACGAGACCGTGAAGCTCAATTACGGCGTGGATTATCGGGGTGGACACGTGAATCATTTCATGCCCATTCCCGACACATGGCTCAAAATGAAAGAGATATTGTTTTTTTGGGCATCGAAAAATATGGACGGCTTCCGTTGCGATATGGCCGAGATGGTGCCTGTGGAATTTTGGTATTGGGTGATTCCTCAGGTCAAAGAGAAATATCCCAAACTCATTTTTATTGCCGAAATTTACAACCCCACCCAATACCGCGATTTCCTTGCCCAGAACAGCTTCGATTATCTGTACGACAAAGTGGGGCTTTATGACGTGCTCCGCGATGTGGCATGCGGCTATCGTCCCGCTTCCGACATCACGTTCACCCTGAACAGTATTGGAGATATACAATCTAAGATGCTGAATTTCATGGAAAACCACGACGAACAGCGATTGGCTTCCGATTTCTTTTTGAAGGACGGGGCGAAAGGCAAAGCCGCCATGATTGTTACGGCCTGTGTGAATACCAATCCCGTACTGATTTATTCGGGACAGGAACTCGGCGAGAAGGGAATGGACGAAGAAGGTTTCAGCGGCAGAGACGGGCGCACGTCGATTTACGATTATTGGGCGTCAGACACCGTTCGCCGTTGGAATAACAACGGTAAATGGAACGATGAGCTGTTGAGCGAAGATGAAAAAGATTTGAAGAACTTTTATGCGAAACTTATCGCGTTGTGTAACAAAGAATCTGCTCTCGGTGAAGGTTATTTCTATGATTTGATGCCGGCAAATTACGAAAACGGCGACTTTAACTCCATCGGGCAATTTGCTTTCCTCCGCGGAAAAGACAAGAATGTAGTGTTGGTGGTTGCCAATTTCGACCATTCCGAAGCCGATATGTCCGTCTGTATTCCCGAACACGCTTTCAATTTTTTTGGAGTGCCCAAAACCGATGTGGGAGTCGCAACTTCGCTTCTTGCCGACGGGAAAACAATGACTCCGTTTTCGGCGAAAACGCCGTTGAAAATTACCGTTCCTCCCAATTCGGGAGAAATATATAAAATTTCTTTTTTGCAATAGTTCATATTGGCATTAGTTTTTGTACTTTTGTACGGTATTTATATTCATTTGCGAAATAAAATCAAAATAATAAAAATTACTCGTTATCAATACATTAAATAACATGCAAGGAAAACCATTTAAAATTTTCTCCGGTACTCGATCGCGCTATTTTGCCGAAAAAGTCTGCAACAGTTTAGGTTGTCCGCTTGGAAACATGATTATCGAACATTTTGCCGACGGCGAATTTTCGGTTTCTTACGAAGAATCCATCCGAGGAAGCCACGTATTTCTCATACAGTCCACATTCCCCTCATCCGACAACCTTTTGGAGTTGTTGCTGATGATTGATGCGGCCAAACGTGCTTCGGCAAAATCCATTATAGCCGTTGTCCCTTATTTTGGTTGGGCTCGCCAAGACCGAAAAGACAAGCCGCGCGTGAGTATCGGAGCCAAACTGATTGCCGATTTATTGGGCGTAGCAGGAATAAATCGCCTGATAACCATGGACTTACATGCTGATCAGATACAGGGTTTTTTTAATGTGCCGGTGGATCACTTGTATGCTTCGGGCGTTTTTCTCGAATACGTGAAAAGTTTGAACCTCGAAAATTTGGTCATCGCTACCCCTGACGTGGGAGGAACCAAACGAGCCAGTTCTTATGCCAAGTTTTTGGGCTGTCCGATGGTTATCTGCTATAAATTGAGGAAAAAAGCCAACGTGATTTCCGATATGCAAATCATTGGCGATGTGAGCGGTATGGATGTGTTGCTTGTGGACGATATTGTGGATACTGCCGGAACCATTACCAAAGCCGCCGATCTGATGATCGAGAACGGCGCCAATTCAGTGCGTGCTATCGCCAGTCACCCCGTGATGTCCGACCCTGCATCGATGCGTGTGGATAATTCGTCGCTCACCGAGATTATTTTTACCGACAGCATTCCTTATTCCAACAAATGCGAGAAAGTAAAAATCCTTTCCGTTGCCGATATGTTTGCCGATGCCATTTTGCGTGTTTGCAACAACGAGTCCATCAGTTCGCTGTATGTCGTGTAAAACAACTTTTTAATTCGGCCGGGGGGAGCGATTTTTACACAAAAAAAATCACAGATAATTCGGGGTGATCAGGAAAATTAAGAAATACATCGAAGACGAAAAGCTATTGCAGCCGCACGCTACCGTTGTCGTGGGTTTGAGCGGAGGAGCCGATTCCATGGCTTTACTCGATGTGCTGACACTGCTCGATTACCGGTGTATTGCGGCTCATTGCAATTTTCATCTCCGGGGAGAGGAGTCGAACGGCGATGCTGTGTTCGTGAAAAATTGGTGCAAAAGCGCCGATGCAGAATTTACGTCCATCGATTTTGACACCCGGCAATATGCCGCCGATAAAAAAATATCCATCGAAATGGCGGCGCGAGAATTGCGGTATTCGTGGTTCGAAATTGTCCGTCGTCAATATGAGGCCGAAGCTGTTGCAGTGGCTCATCACCGCGACGATTCGGTGGAAACGGTTTTGCTGAATCTGATTCGCGGCACGGGAATCAGGGGATTGATCGGTATCCCTGCCCGAAACGGGAGGGTAGTACGCCCCATGCTTGGCGTTACACGCCGGGAAATAGTACAATACGTAGAGGAACGCGAACTCCCTTTCCGCACCGATAGCAGCAACAAACAGGATATATACCTGCGCAACTCCATCCGGTTGAACGTCATTCCTTTGTTGGAAACCCTGAATCCAGCGGCAAAAGAGGCTATTTTCCGCACATCGCATCATCTCTACGAGGCTGAAAAAATTTATACCGAAGAAATCGGCCGTTTGAAGCAAACCGTGTTTGACGGGGTGAAAATCAACATCCCCGCCTTGCAAAAAACGCCGTCGCCCCTGTCGGTATTGTTTGAAATATTATCGCCTTTGGGATTCACTCCATCGGTAATCGAGGATGTTTCCCAATGCCTTGAATCATCTTCCGGCAAGCAATTCTTTTCCGAAAAATACCGTTTGATTAAAGACCGGGAAACGTTTATTTTGTCGGACATCGAGTCGAAAACCGATGAAAAAAATGACTATGCCCTCTCTGAATCGACAAAAGAGATGACATATCCTATCCATCTGACAATGAACATTAATACACCGGATGTGTTTATACATAAAGATGCCCGATTCTTGTATGTTGATGCGGACAAATTGTCCTTTCCCTTGAAATTGCGCCGATGGCAACCGGGAGACCGATTCGTGCCTTTCGGAATGAAAGGCATGAAGAAGTTGAGCGACTATTTTACCGACCGCAAATTCAGTTTAGCCGACAAGGAAAACGTGTGGGTGCTGACATCAGGTGCTGACATTGTATGGATTGTGGGAGAACGAGCCGACGAACGTTTCAAAGTGGAGGAGGCTACAAAAAGGGTTTTGGTTATCGAACAAAAATGAAAAATGAAAATAATTTGCTGTAACACAAAATTTTTTAGTCATTTCATGCAACTATTTTTCGTTTTTCGTGTCATATAATTTAAAAGGGTCTTTTAAACGTAATTTTAAAAAATGAAAACAACCGACATTAGGGACGTTGCTGTTTTGGCTGCTTTTGTGAGCTTTGCCTATCTTTTGGTGCGGAATTACCGCAAGAAAAAACATACCGACAACGAAGTGCGGGAATTTTTGCATTTCCAATTGTTCTGATGACCTTTTCTTATAAAAAAGATAAGCCTGATTTCAACCGTTTTTTGCGGGGTTTTGTTACCTTTGCACTTTCTTAGTAAAAGAAAACAGTTGAAACAAAATTGATATGCTCACACTCAAAATCATCAACGAACAGCGGGATGAAGTGATTCGCCGCCTTGCATGCAAAAACTTCGACGCAAAAGAAATCATCGGCCAAATTATTGATGCCGACGGGCGGCGGAAAGCCACCCAAACACAACTCGATGCCACGCTGGCAGAAATAAAAGCGCAGTCCAAATCCATCGGGGCGCTCATGAAAGAAGGGCGCAAAGCGGAGGCCGAGTCGGCACGGGCAATCGTATCCTCGCTCAAAGAATCAACCAAACAACTTGATGTCTTGTTGAAAGAAACCGAAGAGAAGATACAAAGTCTCTTGGTGCTTATTCCCAATCTGCCTCACGAATCTGTTCCCGAAGGGAAAAGCGCCGAGGATAACTACATAGAACGTATCGGGGGCGAAATCCCCGAACTTCCGACCGATGCGCAGCCGCATTGGGAGTTGGCTAAAAAATACGACCTTATCGATTTTGAATTGGGCGTGAAAATCACGGGCGCCGGATTCCCGGTTTACAAAGGGAAGGGCGCTCGTTTGCAGCGCTCGCTCATCAATTTTTTCCTCGATTGCGCACGCGATGCCGGTTTTACCGAGATACAACCTCCTTATGTTGTGAATGCGGCATCGGGATTCGGAACGGGGCAGTTGCCCGATAAGGAGGGGCAGATGTACCATGCTCAATTGGACGATTTGTACCTGATTCCCACAGCCGAAGTTCCGGTTACGAACATTTACCGCGACGTGATTCTCGAAGAAAAAGACCTGCCGATTAAAAATGCAGCCTATTCTGCCTGTTTCCGCCGCGAAGCGGGTTCCTACGGAAAAGACGTGCGCGGGCTGAATCGGCTGCACCAATTCGACAAGGTGGAAATTGTTTGCATCGAGAAGCCCGAAAAGTCTTATGAACGGCTCGATTACATGGTGCGCTACGTGCAAACATTGGTGGAAAAATTGGAACTGCCCTGGCGGATTCTTCGGCTGTGCGGCGGCGACATGAGCTTTACGTCGGCGTTGACTTTCGATTTCGAAGTGTTTTCTGCTGCGCAAAAACGCTGGCTCGAAGTGAGCTCGGTTTCCAATTTCGAAAGCTATCAGGCCAACCGCTTGAAGTGCCGTTATCGCGATGCCGACCGGAAAATACAGCTTTGCCATACGCTTAACGGAAGCGCCTTGGCCTTGCCCCGCATCATGGCTGCCTTGCTCGAAAACAATCAGACCGCCGAAGGAATACGCATCCCTAAAATATTAACGCCATACACGGGCTTTGAGATCATCAATTGAAAAACGGATTCGATCCCGTTATTTCAATTCGAAAGCGATCTTCAATCCCACTTCCTGAAATTCCATCTTGTAGAATGAGACGAATGCCGCCAAATCGAAAAAGCGGTTGCCAATGCCGTATCCCAACTCGGAATACGAACGAATCTGAGGTGTGCAGAGTTGGCTGAAATAGAGCCTTTCTTTTACAACCCCCGAAGATAACAAGGGGATGCGGTTGAAAATAATGAACGGCGTTTCGTACATCAAATGAGCCTGTATGTACGAATCGGATGCATTGTACAGGTATCGGTCTAACAGGCTGAATGTTCCGCCGATTTCATTCTCCCACACGTCGGGGAAATTGTTTTTTGCAAAAAATGCAAAATCGGAGAAATATTCGTTTTTCTGATTGAAAAATTTCCCATAACCGATGCGGTAGTTCAGGCTTTTCATCAAACCCAACGGAATGTATTGGCTGATATCAAATTCCATCCGGTCGTATTTGGAGGTGCTGCCCAAAATGTCCTTTATGCTTTTCGAATATTCAATTTGGAAAGTCGGGTAAAAGGAGCGGACATAAATTTTTTGTTTACCCTCGAAACGGTGATATTGTTCGGGTGTCCAACTCAATTTGAGGATGGGAATGAAATAGCGTTTCGTGCCAAACATCCCTGCAATATCGTTTTGAATTTCAGGCGTTAGTGGTGTTTGAAGCATGGCGTCGCTTTCTTTTCCCTTTCGGATATGGTATTCCATTCCGCCGCCAATCTGAAACCCGTTTGTGATTTCTATATTGTTGAGGAGGCGGAAATAATAATCTTTGTAATAATCGATAGGGACGTCGTTTAATTTAATCCAGTCTTTTTCCATGGTGTCCTGCACTTCGTCGCGAAAGTGGGTGCTGTATGTGGCGTTGCCGTTGCCTATCGATAATTTAACGCGGCCCAGACGCCGCGGGTTGTAATTCCATGCCAGCGATAAGTCGGTAAACACTTCCTTTCGTTTGAACATATATCCCACAAAGGCATCGACCTGCAACATCCGCTGGTGATAAAGGTCTTGGGTGAAGGACAGTTTTTGTTTGAAGGTTAGCCCGTCTTTGGATGAATATCCGAATAGCGAAGGATTGAATACTCCTGCGTATCCGATGTGCGACAGTTTGTATTCATAACCGAAATCCTGAACAAAAAGCGAGGCTATCTTTCCTATTTTTTGTATCCGGCTCAACGTGTCGGGGGCGATTTTCTGCGATTTTTCATTGAAAAAATTTTCCTGAACTTCTTTTTCTCGTGCCTGAAGCGGTATAGGACGGTTATAATCCCAAAAAACGGAATCGTTGTTGACGAAAACCGAGTCCATCTTAATTTTAAAATAATCGCTCAGATTGAGTTGTTTTTTTTGTTCGAGCGGTTTTTCGCGCGATGTGATTTTGCTGTGATAGATCTTGGCTAAGTAGCGGTACGAAACCTCGTTGCCTAAATAAGATGCCGTTTGATAGATGACAAAATTTTCGGGGAGAAATCTTTTCATACCCGTGTCCCCCATAAAAATTTCGAGGACGAACTTGCCCAGAATATCGATACATTCCCCGTCGAAACGCGCAATCCTCCATGTGCCTGACTCAACGATAAACGAGCCTTTCATCAGTTTGGGGTGTTCGTATTTTGGCGTGTAATCGATAATAAAATAATCTTTTCCGCTATCGGTATAAGATTTCCGCAATTTGTATTTGTAATATTTCGCCGTTCGGGAACGGAGGGGCAAAAAATAATCTTCGTTATTCGACGATTCGCTGTAAATATTGATGTTCAGCAGGTCATACGGAAGCATTTCGATGTTTTTCTTCTTGGTGAGAGTTCCTGTAACAGCCTCAATTTGTTGAACATAATGATTGGGGTAGGTGTATTTCAGTGTTCCGATGGTTTCGAGCAAAGCCTCGTCCGACTTGGGGTCGTTTAGTACAAAATGTGGGACGAAATGCGTATATTTGTACAGGAAATTTTTTTTAATCGTTTCGACATACGCACGCATGTAAACGTCCGCCGTAAAATTTTGGATAAATTGCCCGTAATATTCCGCAGAAGCCATTACATTTTTCATGATGGAGTCTGTCGTTATCGGCGGGACATTCCCGAAAACCCGCGTGGAGATGACGATAAAAAAAAGAAATATAATAATCTTTTTGGGTTTCATGCATAAAATCAAAAAACCATAAAAAATTGCCTTGTCGGAGCAATGAAGCCTGAAAAATATCGAAGGGGAAACAGTTCTCTTTTCATTCCAGCCTCGGTATATCTCTGCAAATATAATTAAAAATACGGCGATTGCTTTATCTTTGCAGAAAAAACCGGCACAAATGTGTAAAAAAAGGATAATAGAAGATGAAGAAAAAAGATAAAATCCGTATTTTATTTGTGTGCCTTGGGAATATTTGCCGGTCTCCGGCGGCCGAAGGCATCATGAAGAAATTGATAGAGGAGAACGGTCTGGAAGACGCAGTGGAGGTGGATTCGGCAGGACTGTCGGATTGGCACGAGGGCGAACTTCCCGATTCGCGCATGCGTTCGCACGGGAGAAGACGCGGATATGATTTTTGCAGCCGCTCGCGGCCGCTTGAGAGGGCTGATTTTGAGCGCTTCGATTATATTATCGTGATGGACAGCAGCAATTATACGGCTGCGCTTTCATTGGCGAGGACGGACGAAGATAAAAAAAAGCTGCGTCGGATGACGGATTTTTCCTCGCGGTTTTCATACGATCACGTACCCGATCCGTATTACAGCGGGGCTTCGGGTTTCGAACTGGTTTTGGATTTATTGGAAGATGCCTGCGGGGGATTGTTAGATTTCATCTGCACTGAAATATCCCGAAACCGGAAAGGAATTTTATAAATCTAAGGATTTTTTGTTGCGCAGCGCTTCGGATAAGGAAATGTTTTTGAGTTTGGATTCTATCATGTCAGAAAATCAAAGTTTTTGAGGATCTATTTTCAGGAATATTTTTGTAAATCTGTTATCGAGAAATGATTTATTTTTACATTGAAATTAAAATACCGGAAAAATATGAGTAGAATAATTGTCGTAGGAAGTTCAAATACCGATATGGTGATCAAGGCGGAGCGCTTGCCTGTTCCGGGAGAAACAATTATCGGGGGCGAATTTCTGATGAATCCGGGCGGGAAAGGCGCCAATCAAGCTGTTGCGATAGCCCGATTGGGCGGAGATGTTTCGTTCATCACAAAGACCGGCAACGATCTTTTCGGGCGGCAGTCCATCGAATTGTATAAATCCGAAGGCATTGGAACAAAGTATATTTTTTCGGACGCGGAGAATCCTTCGGGCGTGGCGCTGATTTCCGTCGATGCGCGTGGAGAAAACTGCATTTTGGTCGCACCCGGAGCCAATGGAACATTGAATGTGAAAGACATACAAAAGGCGAGATCGGAAATCGAAGCGGCTGATTGGTTGTTGATGCAGTTGGAAATACCGATGGATACGGTGGAATATGCTGCGGAAATAGCGGTCGCCAAAGGCGTTAAGGTGGTTCTGAATCCGGCTCCGGCACAGCCTTTGTCCCCCAAATTATTTAAAAATCTGTATATGATCACTCCCAATAAAAGCGAAGCGGAATTGCTGACAGGCATCAATGTTGCAGATTGGGCATCCGCCCGAAGGGCTGCCGAGTGCATTGCCGAAAAAGGGGTTGATATGGTTGTGATTACCTTGGGTTCGAAAGGCGCTTTTGTCAGAGATAAAGGACGGTATTATGAAATTGAGGCCGAAAAAGTGAAGGCTGTCGATACGACTGCCGCAGGCGATACCTTCTGCGGCGCATTGTGTGTCGGTCTGTCGGAAGGTATGACGGTAGTGGAAGCGGTGAAATTGGCCTGCAAAGCTGCGGCTATTACCGTCACCCGCATGGGTGCGCAGGCTTCCATTCCTTACCGCAGGGAATTGAAATAAGAAAAGTTTAACTTCATAAATGATTACTGTATGAAAAATTGTTTATTTGCGAGCCTGTTGTTCATCCTTGCCTGCAATCCGGCAGGCAGGAAAGTGCAAGATGCAGTAACGGCTGTTCCCCATATTATTTTTGAAACAGATATCGGGAACGATGTGGACGATGCCTTAGCGCTGGATATGATATACAAATATCTTGACGAAGGCAAAGTGAATCTCTTGGCGATTTGTTCCAATAAGGAGAGCCCGTACTCTACGGAATACATCGATTTGATGAACCGTTGGTACGGTTATCCCGATATTCCCGTCGGGAAAGTGGTAAACGGCGCTGACAGTGAAGGCAATGCAAGAAAATATGCCGATCACGTTTGCCTGATGAAAGACGAGCAGGGAGGCCGTTTATTCCCGCGTCCTGCGTTTGATTATGAGGCCTTGCCCGAAGCGGTGTCCCTGTACCGTAAAATATTGTCCGTGCAGCCGGACAGTTCTGTAACCATTGTATCGGTCGGTTTTTCTACCAATATAGTACGCTTGTTGCAGTCCTTGCCGGATAATCATAGCGATTTGAGCGGTAAAGAGTTGATTGCTCGAAAAGTGAAATTGCTTTCGGTTATGGCCGGCAGTTTTGGCGAAAAGAGAATCGCGGAATACAATGTAGTGAAAGATATTCCTGCGGCGCAAATCCTTGCCGAAGATTGGCCTACGCCCATTGTATATACGCCTTTTGAAGCGGGTATGGCGGTGCTGTATCCGGCAAGCGCGATCGAAAACGGTTTCGCGTGGACAACGCATCATCCTGTGGTAGAGGCCTATAAATATTATTTGGATATGCCTTACGACCGTCCTTCGTGGGATATGATAGCCTTGTTGTATGCGGTTGAAAACTCGCCGGAATATTTCACGCAAAGTTCGTGGGGAAACATATCGGTGGACGACCAAGGCTTCACTTCGTTCACTCCGGATGAAAATGGCGACCGCGCCTGTTTGGAACTGAACGCCGAGCAGGCGGCTAAAACCCTCTCTCGTTTTGTTGAATTGACTACGCGCCAACCGAAAAACAGGCTTGTTTATGAAAAATAAAAAACATAAAATCAGCAATTTATTTTTACTGTTTTGCCTCATGGCAATGGGGTGCTTGTATGGGTGTTCCGACAAGCAAACCAGTGGCATTCCCGCTACGTTCAGCATCACGAAAGCGCAGCTCCTCGACAAAATCAAAGGCGGATGGGCAGGGCAGACAATTGGTTGTACCTATGGAGGGCCTACCGAATTTAAGTACAACGGAACGATGATTCAGGGTTATACCCCAATCAAATGGCCGGACGGCTATATCAAATATTGGTACGAAAATATCCCCGGACTTTACGATGATATTTATATGGATTTGACCTTTGTAGAAGTGTTCGACAGGTTGGGCATCGAGGCTCCGGTCGATTCGTTGGCAATGGCTTTTGCGACAGCGGGATACACACTTTGGCATGCAAACCAGTCGGCGCGATACAATATCCTGAATGGAATCATGCCACCCGAATCGGGTCATTG
>JAISUH010000035.1 GCA_031272205.1 Dysgonamonadaceae bacterium
CATCAGAGTGCAACTTCCAGTAAAACAAGGATTAAGACGGCACGTCGCACAAAAATAATCAACTTTTTTGTTGATTGTATAGATAAAAGCATTATCTTTGCAGCATAAACAATAAAACAACATGATAGTAACTTTCAACAAAGACTATTTGCAAGAACTTTACGAATATGGGAAATGCGGTGATAAGAAACACCGCTATCAACTCGACATCGTAAAACGATACAGGAAAGGCATTGATTTACTCAAACGTGCCGCCAAAATCGAGGAATTGTTTTTACTTCCGTCTTTGCATTATGAAGTGCTGAAAGGCGACAAGTTGGGAATATTGTCTATTCGGGTGAATAACCAATACCGCATTGAATTTACGATTTCCGAACAAGGCACCGAACCCGTTGTCTATGTATGTGATATTTTAGAGTTGTCAAACCATTATAAATAACAAAGTTATGATTACAATTAAAGGAATTAATCCGGAAATGATTGCCAATAATCTTGAACCGTTTGAACCCACCCATCCGGGCGAACTGCTCAAAGATGAAATCGAATGCCGCGGTATTTCACAAAAAAAACTTGCCGATGATATGGGGGTGTCTTATGTGATACTTAACGATATGGTAAATTGCAAACGTGCCGTCAATCCAAAATACGCACTTTTGTTTGAAGCCGCGTTGGGAATACCTGCGCATATACTTGCCGGGATGCAATCGGATTACGACATGATAACCGCCAAGCGCACACCGTCATTCATCGAAAAGTTGAAAAAAGTGCGCAAGGTAGCAGCCGTGCTGTAACTTCCACTAAAACAAGGATTAAGACAGCCTCGAAATACGGAGATGCTATTGTGAAATCCTCATTCGATTGTAACTTCCACTAAAACAAAAAGAGACATTCTCCATTTCTACCGAGCGATGAGGCTGTCTCAGATTTGCTGCCTTTGGGTATTATATATGACATTCATTTAAATAAAATAGTTATCTATGTGCTCAAAGTCTAATTTTCATTACAGCAAATATTTGAAAATAAACAAGATACCTGTTATTCAGTTTCTTTGTTTGGGTTGTTCCCAATAGAGAGGCCGGGTTGAAAAACAAAATAGGGATGAATTTTTTAGAGAAAAGATTATCGAAATCATTTGATTAATTATAATGAAACATAAATCAATGAAAAACAGATTTTTACTTTGCTGTGTGCTGGCATTTTTCAGTGCGAACTGCGTTTTTACGCAAACAAAAACCGGCTCGTGGGGCGATCAGGGCAACGGCACCTTTATCAACCCCGTCCTCAATGCCGACTATTCCGACCCCGATGTTATTCGTGTAGGCGAGAAATACTATATGGTCTGCTCGGAGTTTCATTTTATGGGTATTCCGGTGCTTGAATCGGACGACATGGTGAACTGGCGCATCATCGCACAGGTTTACAGTCGTTTTGACCGTCCGCAATACGATAATTTTGAGGGTTACGGGCGAGGCTCATGGGCGCCTGCGCTACGCTATCACGACGGTAAGTTCTGGCTCTTTTTTTGTACGCCGAACGATGGGTTGTTCATGAGCAATGCCACAAAACCCGAAGGCCCGTGGTCGCCGCTCGTATGCCTGTACGACGGCGGTGGATGGGAAGACCCCTGCCCGTTCTGGGACAACGACGGCAAGGCCTATCTCGGACACAGCCGAGTAGGCGCCGGACCTATCATCATACACCGCATGCAGCCCGACGGGACGCGCCTCCTCGACGATGGCGTTACGGTTTATACCGGACCCGTTGCCGAAGGAACCAAGTTCCTCAAACGCGACGGCTATTACTATCTCAGCATTCCCGAAGGCGGTGTGGAAACAGGCTGGCAAACCATTTTGCGCTCGAAAAATATTTTTGGGCCCTACGAAAAGAAGGTTGTCTTTGAACGTGGAAGTACCGCTGTCAATGGCCCCCATCAAGGTTCGCTTGTGGATACTCCCGAAGGCGAGTGGTGGTTTTACCATTTTCAGTCGTCCGGAGCTATGGGGCGCGTTGTTCATCTGCAACCGGTGCGTTGGCTCAACGGCTGGCCGGAAATGGGCGTTGATATCGACCGCAACGGTATCGGCGAACCTGTTTATGTATGGAAAAAGCCGATTCAAGATAAACCAATCACTGCGCCGCAAACCGATGATAACTTCAATGGCGCTGCTCTTGGTTTGCAATGGCAGTTCAATCACAACCCTGATAATAGCCTGTGGTCGCTGTCCAACGGCGTTCTTCATCTGAAAGCTGCAAAAGCAGAATCGCTTACGAAGGCACGTAACACACTTACACAGAAGTTGATGGGGACTTCAGGAACGGTTACCGTTACGCTCAACTTTAGCCGCATAGCTGATGGTCAAAAAGCCGGACTTGCCTGTATGAGCGACATTTACAGCCTTGTAGGCGTATCGCGCGAAAACGGCAAGAACTGTGTCTATTACGAAGACAACGCTAAAAACACGGTAAAACAGGATATTAAAGGCAAAAAAATCTATCTGCGCATTCGGTTAGACCTGCCCGATCGCAATCGATGTTACTATAGCTTGGATAACAAAAAATACCTGCCGCTCGGCGAGCCTTTTAAGGCGCAGTTTGGCTTCTGGAAAGGCGCACGCATTGCTCTGTTCAGCTACAACACCTCTATTGACAGCGGCGAAGCGCTCTTCGATGACTTTGTATATGATTACGACGGGCCAAAAGGCTTATAAAAACATACTTAACTTAGATAAAACTTGTCAAGTTTTAAAAGTAGCGAAAGTTTTTGTTCAAAAAATTTTGAGTATTAGCGGGTGGTCAAGCAATTCGATATCAATGTATTGAATGTTTGATAATTGTTGTTGCGGCTCTGTTCCGATAGTTGGGTCGTAAACCGTAACCTGAGGGCGTGATTTGGCAAGGTCGATGCGGACTCTGTCGGTTGTATGCGAAGCAAAACGCTCGCCCCACAAAACGAGCATGAAAGCGCCGTCGCTGCGTTGCAGCAGCAGGTCGTGAACCGTTTCCGGCTGGTCAGGAATGGAATAGCTGAGTCTTCCGCATGAGGTAATTGACAGATTGTCAGCGAGTATTGTGGTCATGTTATGCAAATAGTGGGCGGCTTGACGCGGCCGATAATCAAGGGTATAGAATGCGAAACTCTCATGAGCAGGCTCGTTTGAGCGTCCTTTGAGCAGATAGACAGCAGTGTATTTCCATCCGCGTTTAAACTGCGACAGATAGAGATTGAGGTACATGCGAGCTTGAATTTCTTCGGTAATTTCGGGTGTTTCGGGCGAAAGAGGAATACCCGTTTCGGTAGTTACGCGCGGCAGACGGGCGAGTTCTTCTTCGGAATAGCCGTTGAATTTATTGCGCCATGTATGGCCATAGTTGCCGTACAGACCGTCCACCGGACATGACTTGTCGGTAGTGGCGCTCAGCCAGGTCTGGTTGTCGTGCAGTCCGGGCCATGAGGGATGACAGATGTAATTATGACAGTTCGCATAATCGGCATATTTTGTTTCGGGCGGCATGAGCAACGAATCGGCGCCGGATGGTATGGTGAGGAATTGTAGCCCGCAATTATCAGTCTGGGCGCCGGTTTCGGTAGTAGCGAAGACCGGACAGTTTTTCAACTTCGGGTCATTTTTAACGGCGGCGTAGAGGTCGCGGTGCAATTGGGCTACGGGCAACCATGAGCGGTTAGCGCCGCCGTGCTGTCTGTTGTAGATTATGCCCCAGTTGTTCGGCTCGTTAGATCCTTCGATGGCAAGTAATGCGCCTGCGTTGGCTAACTGTCGAGCATCGTCAAGCAATCGTTCGATGTCGGAATGACCGCTCAGCAGTCCGTAACAGAACATTGCATCGGTAGCCTGATGCACCCGCAGGAAGTCTTCTAAAGGAGCATCATCTTCGTAGCCGCTGCGCAACCACCGCAATCCGGTATATTTCAGGCAGTTGATAGTACCCTCAACGGTTTCGCCGCGTCGCGACACCGACGAGACAGCCCCCATGCTGTTAAGGAAATCCGACACGCTCACGGCTTCTGTACCGGATGAATCCGTTGGAATACGCGCTGTACGGCATGCCGACAGGTATAGAAAGAGGCTGCATAATCCCACAAAAATCATTGCTTTGTGAATCATTTGCACTGTTTTATTTTCTCGGCACGAACAAAAAAACCGCCTGTTTTTTTTGCAATCGGGCGGCTTTTTTATTCGATGTTCCGATAAACGCCTGTTTCAGAGTTTATTCTTCTTCGGGTTCTTCGGTAACAGGAACAATCAGTTTGTATCCTTTTCCGTGGATGTTGATGATTTCGATGTCCGGTTCGGCTTTCAACAATTTACGGAGTTTGGTGATGTAAACGTCCATGCTTCGGGCATTGAAATAAGTGTCTTCTTCCCAGATTTGTTTCAACGCATGGTTGCGTTCCAAGATATCGTTGGCATGCGAGCAAAGAAGCGCCAGCAATTCCGATTCTTTGGTGGTGAGTTTTGTCTGGGTGTCGTTGATACTCAGAATTTGTTTCTGGGTATCGAAGGTCATCGTACCGAACTTATACACCTGTTGTTCTTTTGTTTTTTTGCCTTTCACGCGGCGAATGATGGCTTCGATGCGGAGCACCAGTTCTTCCATGCTGAAAGGTTTGGTGATGTAATCGTCGGCTCCTGCTTTAAAGCCTTCCAACACGTCTTCCTTCATGTTTTTAGCGGTGAGGAAAATAACAGGAATTTCGGTGTTAATTGTTCGAATATCCCTCACGAGCGAAATACCGTCTTTTTTCGGCATCATTACATCGACGATGCACAAGTCGTATTTCGATTTCACAAAACCGTTAAATCCTGCTTCTCCGTTGGGGAACAAGTCGGTTTCGAATCCTTTTGCCTGGAGATATTCTCTAAGCAACATGCCAAGATTTTCGTCATCTTCGCATAAAAATAAAGTCAATTTTTCTTCCATATTACTTTTGTATTATTACGGGTAAATTAATTATAAATTTCGTGCCTTTACCCAATTCGCTTTCGGCACGTATAGTTCCATTCAAATCGGTTACGATTTTCTTCACATAAGCCAGCCCCAGTCCAAAACCTTTCACGTCGTGTCTGTTGCCGGTAGGTACACGGTAAAACCGTTCAAATATTTTCTTCAAATCGTCCTTTTTTATCCCTATTCCGTTGTCTTCGATGGAGATAAAGAGTTTGTTCCCTTCGTTCCACGTGCGCATCATAAGTTGCGGAGGTATGTCTTCGCGTTTGTATTTCAGCGCATTATCGAGCAAGTTGAACAGCACGTTAGTGAAGTGCATTTCATCTACTTTCACCGTTGCTTCTTCGGCTTGCAGGTCGATATCGAGCGTTCCTCCGAATTTTTCCACCTTCAATGCGTGCGTGTTGGCAACACTGACCACCAAATCGTTGGCGTCTATTTCCTTCAGTTTCAGGGTGGCCTTTTGCTTGTCGAAAAGCGACATCTGCAATACCTTTTCCACTTGGAAACTCAGCCGTTTGGTTTCGTCGTTGATTACGCCGGTAACATGCTTGAAGACTTCGGGCGATTTCGTTATCGATTCGTCTTTCAACATTTGCGACGCCAAAGAAATGGTGGACACAGGGGTCTTCAATTCGTGCGTCATGTTGTTGATAAAATCGTTTTTCATTTCGGACAAACGCTTTTGCCGGAACAAAGTTACTATCGTGAATATAAACGTTATAAGCAGGATAATCGTGAATATAAACGACGGTATGAAGAACGAAAGGCCCGAGTAAACATACTCTCTCTTGGTCGGGAAATAAACTTTCAAAGTGTTTAATTTCGAAAGCGGGTCGTTCGGGAACAAGATTTGAGAAAAAATAGCTCTGTCGTCTTTTGCTACGTATCCCGGAGAAGAATATACCGCATTGTTGTTGTAATTGACGACCTGAAAACTGTACGGAACGTTTAGTCCGTTGTTCAGCAGTTCGTAGCGTATGTATTCATCTACTTTTCGGAAATCCACCCGGTCTTGGATGGGCTCGTTGCTCGCCCGATTGAGAATTTTCAGTATCACTTCATTCATCAGGCCTTGTTCGTACAGGTAGCGCTTCGATAGCGACTGTTGCAATTCGAACGAGGTTTTCGGAATGGAGTTGATTCCGTGGTTGGGCGAGATGAAGACCCCTCCGCTCCTCAATTCATCAGGATTGTTTTTTTCTTTTCCGGATATATTGGGATTGATTGTTGTGGCGCTTCCATCGGGATTTGTAATGATTCTACTGTTTGATTGCTCATTTAGAATGTGCTGAGACGTGCTGCTGCGTGAACGTTGATATTGCAACGAATAACGGTTTTCCGATTCGGCCATATCTTCTTCGAGGTATCTCAGGGTCTGATCCTGCTCCAAATCGTGAGATACGCTGAAAAGGCTGCGTTTAACCATTTCGTCGAATTGAACATTACGTATTGCCATACTGTCGTGCATATATTTCACTTGCAGATAAAGCAAAGCAAAAAATGCGACGAACATAATAACGGCAAGCAACCAAATTGTTGATTTTTTCATATCGTAAAATCTTTACTTACCTCTCTCTTTTTAATAATAACATTACATTAAAGAACTTCTTTTTACTTTTGATTTAACAAATAAAACGCTTTTTTGTTTAACACTTCATCTTAAAATTAAAAAAAAAGCAAAGAGAGCCGTCAATACAACATTATTTAAGATAAATGCCGAGCAAGAGTTTGTTTTTTGAGGTTCTTTAAATATAAAATGTGCGCGATTTTTGAGCTGCAAGCTATAAAAAATCAGGCGTTGAATTTCTATATGGACGACATCCCCTCAGCTTCACTGTTTGAAGTATTGCTGAGGGGCAGTCCTGCGATTCTATATTCGAAGTTTCAATGGTGATTGTTTCGCTTGTTATGCTTTTTCTTTTTTGTTCTGGAGCAATTCATCTTCTTTCGCCTTACGTTCTTCTACGTCGCGCCTGTCGGCCAACTGCAATAATTTTCGGGCTTCGATGAGATTCGAAATCAACAAAAACAGACAGGCTGCCGTGCCGAGGTATTTCAGGGCTCCCGGAAAAATGACCTCGGCGGTAAAGATGGTGGCTAAGACCATCCGTACTTCGGTGGGGCCAAAAATTCCGGAGTCGATGGAATATTGCCCGCCCACCTTATATCGGAGTTGTGCCGTAATCATTTCCCATCCGTACATCACCACAAACAAAAAACCGATGAGTTCCCACCATCCTTCCACATAGACGACGAACCCCAGCCCGATGAGTATGGTGCCGATCCAATCGACCGTAACATCGAGGGTGAAGCCGTACCATTTGCGTGGCTTGTTTCGGTAATAGGCCAACCGGCCGTCGAGCGAGTCTCCAAACCAGTTGATGAAGAATCCCAGCAGCGAGACAAGTATCCAGTAACGATTGACGAATGCACCTAAGACGAAACTTGAGGCGACCATGACATTCCCGAAGAACCCGATGGCCGTTAGTCCGTCGGACGTAATCCATTCGGGTATTCGTTGTACCAAATACGCGATGATTTTTTGTTCGGTGGAACGAAAAATATTGCTGCGCTGCCTGTCTTTCGTGATGAGTCTCAGCGTCTTGGATATACTCTGTTCATTTTGCTCCATTTCTTTTTGATCTTTTATCTCCGACCTGCGAGAGAAGCCGTCGGAGTGTTTTATTTTTCCTGTATGCAAAAATACACGATATATTTGATACCGAATAATAAAGCAGGGGAAAATATCTCTTTAAATTATGTTAATTCACATTTGATGCTTAAAACATATACACCAATTCGACACTGAGTTTATTGGCGTCCATCTCTTGCGTATCCTGCAAGAAGTCCAATTCGTGGTTGACGAAATACCATTCGTAATTGATGCGGAGGAGCGACGAAAACTTTTTTTTGGTCAGTCCGAAGCCTAAACCCGTCGTTATGCGGTGCACATCGAGCTTGTTGTCGTTTATCCGGTCTATGGCATCCCAGCGGGCGGCGGGAATGATGCTTTTGAACAATTTACCTTCCAAAGGGATACAATATGCGCCTTCTATGTAGCCCGAAGTCAGATCGGCGCGGTTGATTTTGTCGTCCCGCCTCATGATTTCGCTTTCCGCTTTCCAATTGTCGCTTTCGTAACGGACATCTGCCCCGTAAAGGAGATAATTTTCATTGTCGTTTTTGGGGTAACCGTAAATTTTCACCGTGGATCGGAATCCTTTCATCGTCCCGAAGCTCAATCGGGCAGCGTAGGAGAGTTTGTGGTTCCAAACCGGATCGTTTATCACGTTTCCGTTGAAAATCCCCAATTCGGCGCATACGGGGATTGCCAACTTGTCGGATGTGTATTTGGCCAAAAAACCGATGTCGCGCGTTCCGGCATAATATTTTGCGAGGAAGGTGCGGTTGGCGAACATCATAGTACCCGGATGGGTTGTGTAGGAGTTGAAGATGGGAATACTTGTTTGTCCGAGTGTGAGCGACAATCCTTCGCAGAGGTTCAGTGTCCCGCTCAAGTCCAATACCTGAAATTTGCCTTCGTTGCTCAATTCTACTTGAGCTCTGTAATCTGCTAATGGAGTTATTGTGCCCGAAATGCCCAAGCGGGAATTGCGAACGGAAAAACGATGATGCCCCAGTTCGGTAGCGTATTCGAATTTATTCTTCAAAACCCCGTCGAGTTTAAAAAAGGGATATTTAATAGAGTCCGAAGTGTAGTCTTGCGCTTTGGCAGTGAATGTGCAAAATACCAAAAACGTACATGTTGCAAGAAGAGGTGTCTTAAACTGCATAAATGGAATGGTTGATTAATTAAAAAATTGCTCGAAACCTTCGGAACAGACGACAGCCAATGTCTCGTCCGGTTTTTTATAAATGAAATAGTAGTACAGTCCGGGAATGTGTTTGGCAAGTTCTTCCGATTTTTCTAATCCCAACGCCATGAATGTTGTGGCGTAAGCGTCGGCCGTCATGCAATCGTCGGCGATAACCGTCGCTCCCAAAATATTCTGTTCCGACGGATATCCCGTTTGAGGGTCGATGGTGTGGGCATATTTTTTGCCGTTCTTCACGTAGAAGTTGCGGTAATTGCCCGATGAGGCCATGCACTTGTCGCAAATCGACAGGATGGTTTGCAGTTCGTGCACCATTCCTGTTTGGTCGTCCACCGGCTTATCGATGCCTATATGCCAACATTCGCCCTTGTCGTTCACGCCTTTGGCCGCTATTTCGCCGCCGATTTCCACCATGTAGTTCTTTATGCCGTGGCGTTTCAACACGTTGGCCACCACGTCGCACGAATATCCTTTGGCGATGGCTGAAGTGTTGATTTGAACCCTCGGATCGGCCTTGACGATTTCCCCGTTTTCACCGATGGATATTTTTTCGTAACCGACGAATTGCTTGAGGCTGTCGATTATTTCAGGCGTGATGCTGTCCATATTCTTGAACCCGAAGCCCCATGCGTTGATGAGCGGAGATACGGTAATGTCGAACTTACCCTTGCTCTTGCGCGAAACCTCCATCGATTTGTTGAACACCGTTACAAAAAAACTGTCCGTCTCAACAGGCTGATTATTATTTACTTTTGAAATAATAGCGTTCTCTTTGAACGGATTCAGCGAACGGTCGAATTTGTCCAACTCTTCCAAAATCTCTTTTTCCAAGGAACGATGGTATGCGTACTTGATGTGGAAGGATGTATGGAAAATTTCCCCCTGATTGAGGAAATAGTTGTAATGTTTCGAATCGTTCTTATTCTGTCCGCAGGACATGACTATCAGGACTGAAACCAGAATGGATGTGCAATGGAGTTTGTTTAATGTCATTGTTTTTTGTCGATAAAAATTAGTTTGAGAATGGTTGATGTTGTTGATGATCTTCTTCACATCCATTCGGTAATTTCATCGGGCGACTTCCGGTTTTTGTTTCTTGGATCGGCTTCGTAATCTTCGGTAACATAGCCGATGGGAAGCAGGACAACCGGCTCGATATCTTCGGGTAAACGGAGGCCATTTTTGATGATTTCGGGATTGAAGTTGCAAACCCAGCAAGTGCCGAGACCCAACTCCACCGATTTCAGGGCAATATGTTCCGTGGCGATGGCTATATCGATGTCGCAATGGTCTTTGCCGTCGGCCGGACGTTTCCACGATTGCGAATGATTCCCGCAAACAATAATATAGATTGGCGCGGTGTTGAACCAGTCGCGCGGATAGCTGTCGCGAACGATCTGTTTGGCCTCTTCCGAACGGCAAACGATAAAGGTCCATGGCTGAAAATTGACGGCCGACGGCGCCAAGCGAGCGCTTTCTATAAGCGCTTTTATCGTTTGTTCATCAACGACTTGCTCCGTATATTTGCGGACGGATTTTCTTTTTGCGATGATTTCGTCTAAATTCATGTCTCTTATGCGGTTTAAAATTCCTGTTCGATGCGGTAATGGTTTCGGTCGGATGAGTTGCGCGAAACAAGTTCGCCTACAAAACCCGCCAAAAACAGCATGGTTCCCATGATCATCATGGTGAGGGATATGAAAAAATAGGGCGAATCGGTTACCAAGCGATAGGGGTTTCCGTGGTGCATGTCGTAGAGTTTTATCGCGCCTACGGCGATTATGGCCAAAAGGCCAATAAAGAACATCACGCTTCCCCACAAACCGAAAATGTGCATGGGTTTTTTGCCGAATTTGTTGAGAAACCACAGGGTGAGCAAATCAAGGTAGCCGTTTACGAAGCGGCTCATGCCGAATTTGCTTTGCCCGTATTTTCGTGCCTGATGCTGCACTACTCTTTCCCCGATTTTCGTAAAACCGGCTTCCTTGGCCAAAACGGGAATGTAACGGTGCATGTCGTTATACAGCTCAATGTTTTTCACCACCGCTTTGCGATAGGATTTCAACCCGCAGTTGAAATCGTGCAGCTTTATTTTCGATACCCTCCTTGCAGTGGCGTTGAACAACTTCGAAGGAAGATTTTTGCTCAGCATGGCATCGTAGCGCTTCTTTTTCCAGCCCGAAACCAAATCGTAGCCGTCATTTTTGATCATGCGGAAAAGATGAGGTATCTCGTCGGGGCTGTCCTGCAAGTCGGCGTCCATGGTGATGACCACGTCGCCCTGCACTTTTTGGAATGCGCATTGCAACGCGGGCGATTTCCCGTAATTCCGCTTGAACTTAATGGCTTTCACGTTGTCTGCCCGGCTGTGCAGTTCTTTGATGACACGCCACGAATCGTCGGTGCTGCCGTCATCGACAAAAATAATTTCGTACGAAAAGTCGTTTTCTTCCATTACGCGCTTGATCCATGCGTAAAGTTCCGGAAGCGATTCTTCTTCGTTGTACAGGGGGATGACTACCGATATATCCATATATTGAAAGTATTACGGTTTTAAATTTATCTGTCGCTGTCGGGTTTCCTGCTCAGGTTGAACTGATTGGCAACGGGAACGAGAATCAATGCGAGAATCAGTCCCCAAAACACGTCGGCCATCATGCAGCTGAACGTGTAACTGATGGGAGAGGGGGCAGGCTGCGATTTCAGCAAGTCGATCATCTCTCCGTCCGCGCCCAATTCTTTCACCATTGTCAGCCCGTTGTTGTAAGTATCGGAGATGTAAGTCGGGGTAATCCACGAAGTATGGGCGAATACGATTACGGCTTCCAATAACGAAGCGAAAAAAAACAGCATAACGGCAAACCGGATGCCATGTCCGTATCCCAGTCCGTTGTCTGATACGCTGATGCGGTATTTCACCAAGAAATAGAAAAGCAAGACCGGCGTACCCAATTTAAGGAGCAGTTCTATTGCGGCTAATGACGGAATTTGCGCCGAACCTACCAGAAAAAGGTATTTTATGATCCAAAACGCGCCTATATAGAGCCCGAAACGCATCGCATAAACAATCAGTTGACTTTTGTCTTCTTGCATATTTTTGATTTTGAAATGCAAAAATAGTGATTTTTGAGGACATGGAGCACTATTTTGTCTGCCGAAAATGAAATTGTCCTCATCTCCGGATGGGTTTGAACATATCTTCGGCTGTGATGTTACATTCATTTTTCATCCGAATGCAATATTCGAGTTTGCCTGTGTCGGCGTTGGAATTATTGGTCCCGAACGTGAATTTCAGACCGGCCGCTTTTGCTTTTTGGATAAACGATTTGTGGGGTATCTCATAGCGAGCGTTGATTTCCAATGCTTTCCCGGCTTTCACCATCGCATCAATAACTTTTTGCTGGCGGGTATCCGTCCAAAAAGCATCGTAACGGTCGTTCATTGCATCGGGCAAGAAAGTAGGATTCACATACACGTCCATTGGTTCGTTCATCACATCGCAGATTTTACGGACGATAAGATCCATGTATTCCTCTTCGTTTTCCACCCAAACCTCATCGGGCATCCACAAGCGGGTGCGGCGGCCTTTGGCGTCGGTGAAAGTCATGGCGTCGGTGAAGACATAGTCGAATTTGTCGCGAACATCTTTGGAGAAGGTCTCCGGCCATTCGCGACCTTCGCCCTGCATGGCTTGAACAAAGGGTTGTTCTTTCATTTTATCCAAGTACGCGATAACGCCGGAATCGTTGGTGATGGGAAATCCGATGCCGCAATTGGGCGCAAGTGCGTAATTGATGCCGAATTTTCGCGATTGTTGCTTGGCTAATTCGAGCGACAGGTTTTCTTTTAAATGTACGTGATAATCCAATACGGGAAAATTGGCCTGATGCAGCTTGATGATGTCGTCCGTTGTTTCGTCGGTGGCTTCCGCCTCTTGCGCGGCAATGTCGATATTCTTATTATTGAGCAGAGAGACGGTTATTTCTTTGATTTCGACGGCGCCGCTTCCCGTGCTTTTGATGGTGAATAAGCCTTTCGACAGTTTCTGACCCGCGTTTGCAGGTAAGCGGTAAGGCGATGCGGGTTCGATGTATTCAACGACCGGTTCATCGTTCACTTTCACGGATATTTTTTTACCTTCGACCCGTATTTTGAGCGCAAACCATTCATTTTCACCGATAAGCGATTTGGTCAGATTTCGGACAGACAGCAGACTCCCCGTTTTTGTCCACCATTCATTGTTGGAGATGTCGTTGTCGATAGCAACCCGATAACCTCCATTGCCCTTCGTGTCGGTATGAAATCCGATAAATCCCTTTCCGTACTCAGTAGTCCGGATTTGTGCTGAGAGTTCGAAAGAGGCGTAATCCCCTTGTTTTAAAACGATTTGGGAGGCTTCCCCTGTCAATATAAGTATTTGATTGTCAATCTTAACATCGCCTTCTTTAACCCATTTATCAAGCGATGAGCCGTCAAACAGCACTTTTTCGTTTGGTTTTGCACAAGCCGTTAGAAACGAAACAAAAAGCAGCGGAAGAATAAATCTGCAATTCATAGTTTATGTTATTTAAAATAGCGTTTCCAAAGGTAATAAATTTTGTTGTGAATTAAAAACGATGTTTGCTCTATTATGAAAACCCGCCGAAAATCACTATCTTTGCAGTTTCAAACTCTCATAAAATCGGGAAAATGCAAGAAGACGGCCAACATAAATCGGGTTTTGTAAACATCGTCGGAAATCCCAACGTCGGAAAATCCACATTGATGAACCGTTTGGTGGGGGAGAAAATCTCTATCATCACATCGAAGGCGCAGACTACGCGCCATCGCATTATCGGCATTGTGAACGAGCCCGGTTACCAAATAGTGTATTCCGACACGCCCGGCGTACTGCGCCCCAACTACAAGTTGCAGGAATCGATGCTCAATTTTTCGCTTTCCGCGTTAGACGATGCCGACGTGCTGCTTTACGTTACCGACACAGTAGAAACCATCGACAAAAACGATGATTTTCTCGCGAAAGTGCAAAAAACGACTGTTCCTGTCCTTTTATTGGTCAATAAAATCGACCTCATTAGGCAATCGGAATTGGAAGCTATGGTGGAGCAATGGCACGCATTGTTGCCGAAAGCAGACATATTCCCCGTTTCGGCATTAAACAACTTCAATATTGACGCGCTAAAAAAACGGATTTTGGGACTGCTCCCGCCATCGCCTCCTTATTTCGAAAAAGATGCGCTGACCGATAAACCCGCCCGTTTCTTTGTAACGGAAATTATTCGCGAGAAAGCCTTGCTGTATTACCAGAAAGAGGTGCCGTACTCCATTGAGGTGGTGGTGGAAGAATTTAAAGAGGAAGCAAAACTCCTCCGCATCCGCGCCGTCATCATGGTCGAACGCGAATCGCAAAAGGGCATCGTTATCGGACACAAAGGCGCCGCGCTGAAAAAATTGGGAATGACGGCTCGGAAAGATATCGAAAGGTTTTTCGATAAGAAAGTATTTCTCGAATTGTACGTGAAGGTGGAAAAAGACTGGCGCGACCGCGATACGATGTTGCGCACTTTCGGCTATCGGCTCGATTGACGAGGGTTAAGGATTTGCAGCCGACTGCCAAATCTAAACTTTTTATTTACAAAAATAATATAAATTAAAATATATGAAGAATTTAGTGGCCATTGTTGGTCGTCCTAATGTAGGAAAATCAACCCTGTTCAACCGATTGACACAAACACGTCAAGCCATTGTTACTGATACGGCGGGAACAACCCGCGACCGCCAATACGGGAAGGTAACTTGGGGAGGAAAGGAGTTCTCTTTGGTCGATACCGGCGGTTGGGTGATCCATTCGGGCGATGTGATGGAGGACGAAATCAACAAGCAGGTGAAAATTGCCGTTGAGGAGGCCGATGTCATCCTTTTTGTGGTGGACGTGATGAACGGCCTGACCGATTTGGATACCGGAGCTGCGCAATTGTTGCGGATGTCGGGCAAACCGGTAATTGTGGTGTCCAACAAGGCCGACAATTTCGAAATCGCCCGTCAGTCCGCCGAATTTTACGCACTCGGATTGGGCGATCCGCAGGATGTATCGGCCATAAACGGTTCTGGGACTGGTGATTTACTCGATCTTATCCTCAGCAAATTCACCAAAGAAAACGAAGAGGATGCCTTGGATGACATCCCGAAATTTGCCGTGGTAGGCCGCCCGAATGCGGGAAAATCGTCCATTGTAAATGCGCTAATCGGGGAGGAGAGAAACATTGTTACTGATATTGCGGGTACCACGCGCGACTCTATTTACACGAAATACAATAAGTTCGGCATGGATTTTTACCTGATCGATACGGCCGGAATCCGCAAAAAAGGCAAGGTGTCCGAAGACTTGGAATACTTTTCGATTATCCGTTCCATCCGCGCCATTGAAAATGCCGATGTGTGCATCTTGATGATTGATGCGACCCGAGGCATCGAGAGTCAGGATTTGAATATTTTTTCGCTCATCCAAAAAAACCGGAAAGGATTGGTTGTCTTTGTCAACAAGTGGGATTTGGTGGAAAACAAAGATACGGTGGTGATGAAAACCTTCGAAAACGCTATCCGCCAGCGCTTAGCCCCGTTTACCGATTTCCCCATCATCTTCGGGTCGGCGCTCACCAAACAGCGCATTCTGAAAGTAATGGATGTCGCTAAAGAGGTGTATGTCAATAAGAAACGAAAAGTGGCGACCAGCAAACTCAACGAAGTAATGCTCCCGATTATCGAGCGGACACCGCCGCCGGCTAACAAAGGTAAATACATTAAGGTCAAGTATATAACGCAATTAGCCGACACACAAGTGCCGTCGTTTGTGTTCTTTTGCAATCTGCCGCAATGGGTGAAAGAGCCTTACAAACGCTTCGTCGAAAATCGAATGCGCGAAAACTGGGATTTCTCGGGCACACCAATAAATGTGTTTTTCCGGGAAAAATAAAAGAAAGGTATAATTCCTTCATTCTAAAACATTACAAATGAAAAAGATACTTATCGGCTGTATCTTCCTGCTCTTTTTCGTCGCCGGTGCGCGGGCGCAGGATACAATTCGGATTTTGGCCATCGGAAACAGTTTCTCGGAAGATGCCGTAGAAAACTACCTCTACGAACTTGGCCGCAATGACGGAATTACGTTTATCATCGGGAACCTTTATATCGGCGGATGTTCGTTAGAAAGACACTGGAACAACGCCACTAACGACAAGGCCGATTATGCTTACCGCAAAATCGGCGCCGACGGCCTGAAAACCGTAACGAGCAATGTTAGCCTCCAACAAGGGATCAGCGACGAAAAATGGGATTACATCAGTTTACAGCAAAACAGCGGCAATTCGGGACAGATAGAGACTTACGCTCCGTATTTGAGTGATTTGAAGGCTTACGCGAAAAAACGGTCCACAAACCGTGAGGTCGTTTTTCTGTTTCATCAGACCTGGGCTTATGCCGAAGACGCCACGCATGAAGAATTTCCCAAATATCATAACAATCAGGAAGAAATGTACCGGGCTATCGTGGAATCGTCGCGTAAGGCCGCCCGAAAAGCCGGAATCCGCAAGATTGTCCCCTGCGGAACAGCTATTCAAAACGGACGGAACAGTTTCCTCGGCGATGTTTTTTGCCGCGACGGATACCATTTGAGCTTGGGTTTGGGACGATATACGGCAGCCTGCACATGGTTCGAATACCTTACAGGACACTCTGTCGTCGGAAATCGGTTTATACCCTCGTCGGTAATCCCCATAGAAGCATTTGTTGCCCAACGGGCGGCACACCGCGCCGTGCAACTGCCTTACCGGATAACGCCGCTGCTTTTTTTCTTGCCGAAAGCGAACACAAAAAATATTACCGGCTGAAAATCAGCAATGTATTTACAGATTGCTGTAAGGAATCCCTTTTGCTTCGCAAACCTCGATAACTTTGGTTTTGATGGAGCGCAGATCGGAATACTTCAAGTTTTCCATATCGATTTTGTAGTTTTTGCCCTCACCGGTCGAAAGTGTCAGAAAACTCAGCCCTATGCCGATTTGCGAAACATCGCCCCAAGCGATAACGCCATCAATTTTCTGCCGGGGCAGATGAATGAGAAACTGCTCGTTATCGATAACGATGATGGGTTTCGGTTGCCATACTGTTACGCTGAAAACAAGTATCAGTGCAAACAAAACTCCGGCAATTCCCGCGAAGAAAAAGAAGGCAAAATGTTTATCTATTGCTTGTAAAATGCTGACATACATAGATATGCAAAGCAGATAGATTCCTGCAACAAGAGAAGCAGCTTTCAATTTTTTCGAAATGGAGTAGCGTATAATCAAATCATTCATAACTACAATTTATTTTATTTTCCGGCACCAACGGCCGACTTATTTTTTCAAAACGGATACGCAAATCATCGATAACACAAAAAAAAATTGCAAATTCAATCCGAATAAATTCTAAAAAATACTGAAATATGAAAAAAAATGCGTTTATTTGTAACTTATTTGCATTTTATGGATAAACGATTGAGTATGCAATCTTGTTTAATCGTAAAGACCATTTTTTGAAAAAGAAATTTACTCAACGTTATTTGTTGAGATTAATGAATGAGGGATTAGATCTATGAATACGCAGGACAATTTGGAAGAAAAAAACTTTCAGGCTAACAATGAAAATGCCGAGAACAAGGAAGAAACGTCAATTGTTCCGGAACCGACGGACAATGATGTAGCATCCAAGGCTGAAGAAACTCTATTGACGGAAAAATCCGATGAAAAAGAGCCGGAAGAACCCGTTGCCGAAACATCTGAAATCGATGAAGAAATGTCGGTGGCGGAAGTCTCTGAACCGGAATTGGAATCGGAAGAAGTTGATATTGACGGAGATGCCATTGCCGAAGACGATTCGCCCAAAGATTTGTTATCTATTGAAGAAGTTGTCCTTAGACTTCGTGAGTTGGCAGATTCCGACGATCCCCAACGCAAGCACTTGGAAGATTTGAAAAACCAGTTCTACCGCTTGTTGCGCCACGAAACCGAACAGCAAAAAGCCACCTTCCTCGCCAATGGAGGAGACGATATTCATTTCATTGCCAGCGAACCCCTGCTTTATACCGAGGGGAAGGAGTTGCTGCAGAAAATAAAGGACAAACGCGCCGAAATTCTCAAAAAAGAAGAGGCCGAAAAAGAACAGAATGTGGCTAAGAAACTGACGATTATCGAACAAATCAAAAACTTGATTGAAGCGCAAAGTCAGGCCGATTTCAACAAAATATATCAGGAATTTAAAGTTTTACAGCAGCAGTGGAACGACATCAAAATGGTTCCGCAAACGAAAGTGAACGAGCTGTGGAAGTCGTATCAGTACTATGTGGAGAAGTTTTACGACCTTGTCCGCATCAACAACGAGTTTCGAGAATACGACTTCAAGAAAAACCTCGAATTAAAAACCGATCTTTGCGAAGCCGCCGAAAAACTGGATGCCGAGCAGGATGTCATTTCCGCCTTCCACCAATTGCAAAAACTGCATCAGGAGTGGCGTGAAATAGGCCCCGTTGCGCACAAAGACCGGGAAGAAGTTTGGGGACGCTTCAAGGCGGCTTCAACCCTCATCAATAAAAAATACCAGGAACATTTCGAAGAGTTGCGGGAAACCGAAACCGAAAATCTCGAAATGAAGCAAACCTTGTGTGAAAAGCTCGAAACAATTGATTACGAAGCTCTTAAAAACGTAAAAGATTGGAACGAGATATCGAAGACGGTGCTTGAAATACAGACGCAATGGCGTCAAATAGGCTACGTTTCCCGCAAATGGAATACGAAGGTTTATGAACGTTACCGCACCGCCTGCGATTTGTTCTTTAAAAAGCGCAACGAGTTCTACAAATCGATGCGCGAGAATATGAACGAGAACCTCCGTCTTAAAATTGCCCTGTGCGAACGAGCTGAAGCGTTGAAAGACAGTCAGGAATGGCAGAAAACAACGCAGGAGTTGGTTGCTATCCAAAAAGAATGGAAAAAAATAGGCGTTGTCCCGCGCAAATTTGTCGATAGCACGTGGAAACGTTTTATTGAGGCCTGCGACTACTTTTTCGACCAGAAAAAATTGCACACCTCGTCGCAGCACAGTGAAGAGAGTAAGAATTTAGAAAGCAAAAAAAACATCATCGAGAAAATCAAAACGATCGACCCCGCGCTTCCGTCCGATAAAGCATCCGCACTTCTGCGCGAATTAATGGCCGAATGGCATCAGGTAGGCTTTGTACCGTACAAATCGAAAGATAAAATCCACAAGGAGTTTCTCGAAGCCACCGAAGCGCAATACGACCGCCTGAACATCGACAAGACCGACCGCAAGTTGGAAAGTTTTAAATCGAATATCTCCGATTTGGTGAAGGGCAACAAAGATCAACTGCTTCGCGAACGCGAAAAACTGATGCGACAGTTTGAACGAATGAAAGCCGAACTCCAGACTTATGAAAACAATATCGGCTTCCTCTCCGTGTCGTCGAAAAAAGGCAATACCTTGATTGACGATATGAACCAGCGTGCAAAGAAAATAAAAACGGAACTTGACCTTCTCGTGAAGAAAATCGATGCGATAGATTCTGAATTGCAATAGAGTGATTTTTAATATACATGTACTCCCATTTGGTTGTTTCGACAGGATACGTCAGGCAATATGCGTGTGGATAATGCCGATGAAGGGAGAAGCCGTATATCGAAGTAAGTTAAAGCAATCCCGTCAATCCCGCAGATAGGCAAGGTAATATTTTTCTACTTTTTTCGATAACAACTCGATGTTCAGCATATCCGAGGCTGTAGATATATCCTTGATTGTCCCGTCTTTATATAAAATATCGATGCTGTCGTCTTCCTCGCTGTACATGTTCGTAGTAACAATATCGGACGATACGAAGTAGGTTGATTCGTGTGTCGATAAACCATATTCGCGCTTGAATTTATCTATAAACATCCTTGTTTTCTCTTCCGGTTGTTTTTCGGGTGTAACTTCAATTTTGAACAGTTTGCGATTGACGATTCCGTTGCTCAACACCGAGAGCACCTTATCAGAATGGGAAACCCATACTTTCAGGGCAGTCCAAATATCGTTGTCATCGAGTTGGACAAAATAATCAAGGGCTTCGCCTTCGGCTTCAAAACTCCCTAAATCCGTATCCTTCGATAAGAAATAGGAGAGGGCAGGGGAGGCAAACAGGTTTTCGCCATTCTGCACCAATTCTTTTGCCCGCTGCAGCACATTGGTCAGCATAATTTCGGCAGCAATGGCCGTTTTATGCAGGTAAACCTGCCAATACATCAATCGGCGCGACATCAGGAAATTTTCGATGGAATAGATTCCTTTCAATTCCACGACAAGCCGGTCGTTGCGCACATCCAACATCTTAATGATACGCGCCGAACCGATATTTCCTTCGCTTACACCTGTAAAAAAGCTGTCGCGCCGCAGATAATCGAGCCTGTCCACATCAAGCTGTCCGCTAACAAGCTGGTGTAGAAAACGTTTGTGATATCGATCTGTGAAAATATCGATGGCTGTTTGCAACTTGCCCTTACATTCCGCATCGAGTTGGCGCATCAACAATAGCGATATTTCTTCGTGGCGTACATTTTTGACTAAGGAATGTTCCAGCACGTGGGAAAAAGGGCCGTGTCCCACGTCGTGCAGCAAAATGGCTGCCAGCGCCCCGTTGTATTCGTCCGGTGTGATTTCTTGATTTTTCTCACGCAAATGACGTAAAGCTTCGTCCATCAGATACATCGCTCCAATAGAATGGTGAAACCGAGTGTGTTGCGCCCCCGGATAGACAAAGGCGGCCAATCCCAACTGACGGATTCGGTTCAGCCGTTGCACGAAGGGATGGCACATCAATCCGTAAACAAAATCGTTTGGGATATTGATGAATCCGAAAACAGGATCATTGATAATTTTACGCTTTTGTTGCATGTATTGCTTTGGGGCTATTGTGTTTTGTTTAAATACAATTTTAGCATCTTCGCCATTTCTGTCTGCAATTTCTTGGCTTCCTCGCGGGCAGCTTCGCCAAACTGTTCCGTACTGTCGGCATAAATGATTCCTCGGGAGGAATTTACCAATAATCCGCATTGGTTGTTCATGCCGTATCGACATACTTCTTCCAGCGAACCGCCTTGCGCCCCGACACCGGGGACAAGTAAAAAATGCTTGGGCGCTATTTTACGGATATCCTCAAACATCCGGCCTTGTGTTGCACCCACTACGTACATCATCCGGTCGTCGTCTGCCCATTGTTGCGATACCCGCAATACTTTTTCGAACAGACGTTCGTTGTTTTCACCTTCGGTGAACTGAAAATCCATCGATCCTTTGTTTGAAGTTAAAGCCAACAAAATCACCCATTTACCTGAATAACCAAGGAAGGGTTTCACGCTGTCTTCGCCCATATACGGAGCAACGGTAACGGCATCGACTTTTGCCGCATCAAAAAAAGTACGGGCGTACATCTCGCTCGTATTGCCGATATCGCCGCGCTTTGCGTCGGCAATAATGAACTGGTCGGGATAGCGTTGACGTATATAGGCGACTGTTTTCTCGAAAGCGAGCCAGCCTTGTAAACCCTGACTTTCGTAAAAAGCCAAATTGGGCTTGTATGCTACGCAATAAGGCGCGGTATGGTCGATGATTTCCTTGTTGAAAATATAGATGGGATCTTCTTTCTCCAAAAGATGTTCGGGTATTTTTGTCAAATCGGGATCCAATCCCACACAGAGAAAGGACTGTTTCTTTAGAATTTGTTCTATGATATCTTGCTTTGTCATAAAATTATTTTTTTATTGTTTCCAAGTATTTTTGTGCAATAACAGCGCTGATTGTTATAATTATTTTGTTCATAATGAGATGTTTAAACCTCAGTTTCTTTCATCCTTTCGGCATTTTCACTCACGGTCAATTGGTCGATAACACCCTGTATATCACCATCCATAAAAGTGGACAGGTTATAAATGGTGTAATTGATGCGGTGGTCGGTAATTCGTCCCTGCGGGTAGTTGTAGGTGCGGATTTTTGCCGACCGGTCGCCCGTGGAAACCAATGTTTTGCGTCGCGAAGCAATATCGCCCTGCCGCTTGGTCAATTCGATGTCGTAGAGTTTTGTGCGAAGCATCTGCATGGCCAATTCGCGGTTTGCTAATTGGGAACGCGCTTGCTGGCACACCACGACGATGCCCGATGGACGGTGTGTGAGCTGCACTTTTGTTTCCACCTTGTTCACATTCTGTCCGCCGGCGCCGCTCGAACGGGCGGTGTGGAAATCGATATCTGCGGGATTGAGTTCCACATCAAACTCTTCGGCTTCGGGCAACACGGCCACCGTGGCCGCCGATGTGTGTACACGTCCCTGTGTCTCGGTTTGCGGGACACGCTGCACCCGATGAACGCCCGATTCGTATTTCAGCGTGCCATACACATTTTCGCCCGTAACGGTAAAAATAATTTCCTTGTAACCGCCCGATGTACCTTCGGTGAAACCTGAAACTTCGGTTTTCCAGCCTTTCGATTCGCAATAACGGACGTACATCTTATAGAGGTCGCCGGCGAAAATGGCGGCTTCGTCGCCGCCCGTTCCGCCACGGATTTCCATTACCACGTTTTTGCTGTCTTCGGGATCGGAAGGGAGGAGCAGCAGTTTTATTCTTTCTTCGAGTTCAGGTATTTTTTCGGTGTTTGCTGTCAGTTCTTCGTTAGCTAACTGACGCAAATCGCTGTCTGACTCGTTTTCGAGGATAGCTTTCGCTTCGGCGATTCCATCAATCACTGCTTTGTATTCGTTTCGCGCCCGAACAATTTTTTCTAAATCGCTGTACTCTTTGTTCAGTTTCACAAAGCGTTTCATGTCCGATATTACGTCGGGATCGGTGATTAATGTTCCCACTTCGTTGAAGCGGGTTACGAGGTGTTCTAATTTATCGAGTAAATTATTGTTTGACATTTAGTTATAAATCAAGAATAAAGAAATTTACCAAATTCACTTTCAATAAGCAGTGTGCGGAAATCCGATTTTTCTACGCGCCCAACAATCTGTGCTTCCACATCAAACGAGCGGGAAATATCGATTACTGTTTGCGCGTAATTTTCAGGGAGGTAAATCTCCATGCGATGACCCATATTGAACACCTTATACATCTCTTTCCAATCGGTATTCGATTGTTTTTGAATCATTTCGAACAACGGCGGAATGGTGAACAGATTATCTTTCACAACTTTAAGTCCTTCGCCGAGAAAGTGCATGATTTTTGTTTGAGCGCCACCCGAACAGTGAACCATTCCATGAATATTTCTTCGTAATTCTTTTAAAATCAATGATATAATTGGCGCATACGTGCGGGTAGGGGAGAGTACCAATTTTCCGGCATCGATACATAGTCCGGCGATTTCATCGGTCAGCTTAATTTCTCCCGAATAAACCAAATCAGAAGGAATAGCGGCATCATAACTTTCGGGATATTTTTGTGCCAAATAATTGGAAAAAACGTCGTGCCGGGCCGATGTCAATCCGTTGCTGCCCATGCCTCCGTTGTAATGATTTTCGTAAGTTGCTTTTCCTGAGGATGAAAGCCCGACAATGACGTCGCCTTCCCGAATATGTGCATTATCGATCACATCGCAGCGTTTCATGCGACAGGTTACCGTGCTGTCAACAATGATTGTGCGTACCAAATCGCCGACATCGGCCGTTTCGCCTCCGGTTGGGTAAACGTGAACGCCAAGCGACGAAAGTGTTTCGCACAATTCGTTTGTCCCATTGATGATGGCCGATATGACTTCGCCGGGAATCAAATTTTTGTTGCGCCCAATGGTGGAAGACAGCAAAATGTTATCCACAGCGCCAACGCACAGCAAATCATCGACATTCATTATAAGCGCATCCTGCGCAATGCCTTTCCATACAGACAAATCACCCGTCTCGCGCCAATACACGTAGGCTAACGCTGATTTGGTACCGGCGCCGTCGGCGTGCATAATATTGCAATAATCGGAATCGCCGCCCAAAATATCGGGGATGATCTTGCAAAACGCTTTGGGATAAAGTCCTTTATCGGAATTTTTTATGGCATTGTGTACATCTTCCTTCGATGCGGAAACGCCACGCAGATTGTATCGTTGATCACTCATGGAAAGTAAAATTCTTTTCGTGCAAAGATAGCAAATTATTTTGTCATTTTTTTATTGTAATGAGCCTTGCTTATAAAGAACGAATCAGATATTAAAAAAAACAGGTCTTTATTTTGCCTGTCAATATTTCTATAATTACTATTATGTTTAATTGATATTTGCGAATCCTCCCTATTTTCGTCATTTTCTTCATAATTTGAGAAAAAAGCGTACAAAAAAATAAGCAACGATTCACACCGCTGCTTATCCATAAAAAATATGAACAAATTAAGTAAAATGCACTAATTAGTTAGTGCCAAGTACTTTTTCGATTTCGTCTAATTCTTTTGATTTATCAATACCCAAGTTGCTCAAGTTGTAATACGCATTTTGCAATTTAAATAAAGCAGCTTTAATATCCGATTCTTCGGCATTACGAGCTTTCAACAAATCGCGGTATCTTTCGAGCAAAGGCGCTGATTTTTGATATAAATCGACGATGGCTTTATCGTTTTCGGCCTGCTGTTTCCTGTCGCTCAGCGAAGCCGAAATCTCTTTCAAATCTTGTGCCCGCACGATGTAATTTACAGCAAGAGCTTCCAAAGCCCGTTCGCAATTTGGATCTTGCGCCAAGGCTTTTTGAAAAGCGACATCGGCTTCCTCGTATTTTTTCGCTTCCGTCAGCAAAGCGCCTTTCACGCTATTGAAATCACAAGCGTTTGTCGGGTCGTTTTGGATGGCTTGATCCAAGTATTGCATTGCTTTGTCGTGTTGTCCCTGTCTGATGAATACATTCACCAAATTGGACATAAAGTAATTAACCTTCGGGAATTTCTCCGCTCCTTCGTGTAAAACATTCATGAAATTCACCGAGTCTCCCTGTTGGTAGTATTCGCTGGCGAGCAGTTCATAAAGATCACTTTCTTTGCACTGACTATTTTCTATAAACTGCTCTTTTGAAGCACGTTGCAGTAGTTTTATGGCACGCTTGTGGTCTTGCCCCTGAATGGACGAGATGATAGCGTAGTATTTAATAATCTGGTATGTGCTGTCTTTTACGAAAGGTGTTTTTTCTCCTGCAAACAGGGTGAGATCCGGAAGATTCCAATAAATTTCGAAACAATCGGCGGCTTTTTTCATATCTTTCTGGTCGGAAAAATAGATACCGGCATTGATGTAATACGGATGATTGGCCCTCAGGATATTTACGATATCTTTCCGCACATTGTTTTTTACTTTGCCTTTTTCATTGGGAAGTTCTCCCAAAGAATCGGAAATAACATAAGGACGATACGATTCGAGAAGACCTTCGTACATTGCTTTTTCATTGTGTTGCTTGCCAATTATGCTACTGGCTCTTTCGTTGTCAAAAGCTTTGTTGCCGATATCACCGTAAATTTTCCATGTATCGGGGTCTTTCGCCGTTTCGGGGTTGGTTGTTGCCGGAACAATCAAAGTACGGGCTTCTGAGAGATCGTTGCTTCCCAACGCACGTTTAGCGTCTTTGACGGCCGATTTCTGTGCAAAAACTGCCCCTCCCGAAAAGGCAGCGATTGCAAGTAGAAATAAGATTTTTTTCATTGCACTCATTTTTTTTGTAGTTAATTATTTTCTATTGTTTTTAGCGTTACGCCATTACATTTGACTTTAAATTAACAAAAAGTTTAACTTCACATTTCATCATTCGATTCCAATTCGTTGCTGTTATCGGCGCTGTTACCCAAATCCAAGGCCTCGTCAGCATCCGTTTCGGTTGAATTGACCTTACATACCGATGCTATTTCATCGTTTCGTTTTTCCAAATTAATGAGTCTTACGCCTTGGGTTGCGCGTCCCATGATGCGAATATCGGAAATTTTTACACGTATTGTTATACCAGACTTGTTAATAATCATTAAATCGTTATCATCGGTTACACTTTTGATAGCGACTAATTTGCCGGTCTTCTCTGTAACGTTCAAAGTTTTGACTCCTTTTCCTCCTCGATGGGTAATGCGATAAACCGGTTCACCGTCTTCATCGTTCAGTTGAGTGCGTTTACCATAGCCCTGTTCTGAGACCACGAGAATGCTGTCTCCAGAGTCGGAATCCATACAAATCATACCGATTACGGCATCCTGTTCGTCTTCATCCAAAGTCATGCCTTTTACGCCCGTAGCTGTGCGTCCCATTGGTCTTACCCCCTCTTCATTGAAGCGGATAGCGCGTCCGTTACGATTCGCTATGATGATGTCTTTCTGCCCGTTTGTCATGCGGACACCAATCAGCTGGTCATCATCGCGTATTGTAATGGCGTTTACGCCGTTTTGACGCGGGCGTGAATAAGCTTCGAGCAAGGTTTTTTTCACGATGCCCTGTTTCGTGCAGAAAATGAGATAATGCGAATTGATGTATTCTTCATCATTGAGCGCATTCACGCGCACAAATGCGTTCACGGCATCGTCGGAATCGATATTGAGCAGGTTTTGGATGGCGCGTCCTTTGGAATTTTTTGCACCTTCCGGAATTTCATATACGCGCAACCAGTAGCATTTTCCTTTTTGTGTAAAGAAAAGCATATAGTTATGCATGGTTGCCGGATAGATAAATTCCACAAAATCTTCGTCGCGCGTTTCCGTACCTTTAGCCCCTACTCCACCTCTGTTTTGCGTATGGAACTCCGAGAGCGGCGTGCGTTTGATGTAACCCATGTGCGATATGGTGATAACCATTTCGTCGTTGGAATAGAAATCCTCAGGATTGAGCTCTTCCGATGCATAAACAACTTCGGAACGACGGGCGTCACCAAATTTTTGTTTCACTTCAATAAGCTCATCTTTAATAACTTGCATGAGCAACGATTCGTCGTTCAATATATCATTCAGGTGCGCTATCAATTTTTGAATTTCCTCAAATTCGGCATGCAGTTTATCCTGTTCGAGTCCGGTTAGTTGGCGCAGGCGCATTTCGACGATTGCCCGCGATTGTACTTCTGAAAGGTTGAAGCGTTCCATCAATCGTTGAATAGCTTCTTGCGGATTGTTCGATGAACGGATGATTGCGATGACCGCGTCGATGTTGTCCGAAGCGATGATTAAACCCTCCAAGATATGAGCTCGTTCTTCGGCCTTTTTCAGTTCGAATTGTGTCCGACGGACAACCACTTCGTGGCGGTGTTCCACAAACAGTTCAATCATCTGTTTGAGGTTGAGCAGCTGGGGACGTCCTTTTACCAATGCGATGTTGTTTACGCTGAATGACGATTGCAGTGCAGTGAGCTTATACAGCTTGTTGAGCACCACGTTGGCGTTGGCATCGCGTTTCACATCCACCACGATGCGCATTCCTTGACGGTCGGTTTCGTCGTTCACATTGGAAATGCCTTCTATTTTCTTATCCGAAACCAAATCGGCGATGTGTTTTATCAGTTCGGCTTTGTTTACCAGATAAGGAATTTCGGAGATCACTATTTTGTCGTGCGTCTTGCCCGTCTCAATCTCGGCGCGTCCGCGAATGACGATACGTCCGCGCCCCGTTTCGAAGGCCTCTTCCACGCCTTTGTAACCGTAGATATATCCTCCCGTCGGGAAATCGGGCGCTTTCACATAACGCATCAACTCTTTGATTTCGATCTCTCTGTTGTCTATATAGGCGATGATTCCGTCGATACATTCGCCCAGATTGTGGGGGGCTATATTGGTTGCCATGCCCACAGCGATACCCGCCGAGCCGTTTATCAACAGATTGGGTACCCGTGTCGGGAGTACGGTGGGTTCTTTCAGCGTATCATCGAAGTTGAATTGGAAATCTACCGTGTCTTTGTCGAGGTCGCGCAACATTTCCTCGGCCAGTTTGTTCAACCGGGCTTCGGTGTAACGCATTGCCGCGGGGCTATCGCCGTCCACACTCCCCATGTTTCCCTGTCCGTCAACAAGCATGTATCGCATGCTCCATTCTTGGGCGAGACGAACCATGGCGTTGTAAACCGATGAATCGCCGTGCGGGTGAAACTTACCGAGCACCTCTCCGACGATTCTCGCGGATTTTTTATACGGTTTGTCTGATGTGTTTCCTAATTCCGACATTCCAAAGAGAATGCGTCTGTGAACGGGCTTAAATCCGTCTCGAACGTCGGGCAACGCACGCGACACGATAACGGACATCGAATAATCGATGTAAGCCGATTTCATTTCATCTTCGATGTTAATCTTAATGATTCTGTCTTCCTGATCAATCATGTAAAAATAGGGTTTTCTTCTTTATGTTAAGCGTCTAATTATCAGATGCATAAATATATTTACGCACACATAATAAAAACTATGCTAAGGTACAAAAAAATTATTGATTTACAAAAAAATTAAGCATTCATCCCGTGGCAATTTTTGTATTTTTTTCCGCTTCCGCAAGGGCAAGGATCGTTGCGTCCCACTTTCTTTTCCACACGAATCGGCTCCATTCTCCGTTCGCGCGGTTGCTGTGGATTGGAGGGATCTCCGCTTTGAGGCATCGACCTGCCGGCAGCATCTTTCTGCGTGCGGTATTTGCTGTAATCGGTTTTTTGTTCGGGCGCTGCCTGACGCACGTTTTCGGGGTTTTGAATGGGTATTTGCCCGCGCATAAGGATGGAAACCGATTTCGCGTTGATATCGTTGATCATCTCCTTAAACAGACCAAACGATTCCAATTTGTAAATCAATAACGGGTCTTTTTGCTCGTAACTGGCATTTTGAACCGATTGGCGCAGCTCGTCCATTTCCCGAAGGTGTTCTTTCCAATCTTCGTCGATGGTATGCAGCAACACTGATTTTTCGAAAGCTTTCACAATCGATTTCGAGTTGGTATCGTAAGCCTCTTTCAGGTTGGCAGGAATATTATACACTTTTTTTCCGTCGGTAACCGGAATAACGATATTTTCGTATCTTGCTCCTTGATTCTCAAAAACTTGCTTGATAACCGGATTGGCTACTTCCGCCAATCGTTCGCTTTTGCGTTTAAAACTTTCTATAGCCGTTTTCCCTGCTTTTTCGGCTTGAACGTCGCTTTTCAAGTCTTTAGCTTCTTCTTCCGAGAAGGGCGCATCGATAGCCATTATGCGGAGTAATTCTATTTTCAAGTTTTCGTAATCGTCTTCGTTAGCTTCCACGATGCCTTTCGATGTTTCAACAATCATGTTGGCCACATCCATCTCGATTCGTTCGCCCATAAGCGCGTGGCGGCGGCGTTTGTAAATCAGTTCGCGTTGCGAATTCATCACGTCGTCGTATTCAAGCAGCCGCTTGCGGATGCCGAAATTGTTTTCTTCCACTTTTTTCTGAGCGCGTTCGACTGCCGAATTAAGCATCTTGGCTTCAAGCATTTCTCCTTCTTTGAAGCCCATTCGGTCCATCATGCCTGCAATGCGTTCGGTGGCAAAAAGGCGCATCAGATCGTCTTCGAGCGAAACGAAAAACACCGAGGAGCCCGGGTCGCCCTGACGACCGGAACGTCCGCGCAACTGTCGGTCCACACGGCGCGATTCGTGCCTTTCCGTACCGATGATGGCCAAACCGCCTGCGGCGCGTACTTCGGGTGAGAGCTTGATGTCGGTACCGCGACCGGCCATGTTCGTAGCAATTGTTACCGTGCCGCTTTGTCCTGCCTGAGCAACGATTTCCGCTTCGCGCTGGTGCAGTTTAGCGTTCAACACATTGTGCTTAATCTTGCGGAGCGTGAGCATGCGGCTCAGCAATTCCGATATTTCTACCGAGGTAGTACCCACCAATACCGGGCGGCCTGCTGCCACCAAACGGTCGATTTCTTCTATCACGGCCGTATATTTTTCACGCTTGGTCTTATAAATGCGGTCGTTCATATCATTACGGATGATGGGTTTATTTGTCGGGATAACCACCACATCCAATTTATAGATGTCCCAAAATTCGCCTGCTTCCGTTTCGGCCGTACCGGTCATACCCGCTAACTTGTGATACATGCGGAAATAGTTTTGCAGGGTAATGGTGGCGAATGTTTGCGTAGCGGCTTCCACCTTAACGCGCTCCTTGGCTTCGATGGCCTGATGCAGCCCGTCGGAATAGCGGCGGCCTTCCATAATACGTCCGGTTTGCTCATCCACGATTTTCACCTTGTTATCGATAACCACGTATTCGTCGTCTTTTTCGAACAGAGCGTAAGCTTTCAACAGCTGGTTAACAGTGTGGACACGCTCCGATTTTACGGCGTAATTTTGCAGCAGTTCATCTTTTTGAGCAGCTTTTTCTTCGTCATTCAACCCGCTGTGTTCCAGTTCGGATAGTTGCGAAGCGATATCGGGGAGCACGAAGAACAGTGGGTCTTCCGATTTTCCGGTCAGCATATCAATACCCTTATCCGTAAGTTCTATCGTGTTGTTTTTTTCATCGATCACAAAATACAGCGGGTCGGTAACGATGTGCATGTTGCGCATCTGATCCTGCATGTAGTATTCTTCGGTTTTCAACATGGCCGATTTCACGCCCTGTTCGCTCAAAAACTTAATCAAGGGCTTGTTTTTCGGCAATCCTTTGAACGAGCGGTAAAGCAACAAAACGCCTTCTTCCTGTTCTTTTTTGTCTTGCGAAGCAATTTTCTGACGGGCTTCGGCGAGCAAGCGGGTACAGAGGTCTCGCTGCGCTTTCACGATAACTTCGACGCGCGGGCGGAAGAGGTCGAAAAGCTGGTCGTCGCCTTTTGGGACAGGCCCCGAAATAATCAACGGCGTGCGGGCATCGTCAATCAGCACCGAGTCCACCTCATCCACGATGGCGAAGTTGTGTCGGCGCTGCACCAAATCTTTGGGAGAGACGGCCATATTGTCGCGCAGGTAATCGAAACCGAACTCGTTGTTCGTTCCGAATGTGATGTCAGCCTCGTAAGCTCTGCGGCGTGCATCCGAATTAGGTTCGTGCTTATCGATGCAGTCAACGGACAAACCGTGGAACATGTAAATCGGCCCCATCCATTCCGAGTCGCGTTTCGACAGGTAATCGTTCACCGTAACCACATGCACTCCATTGTGCGTGAGCGCATTAAGAAAAACCGGCAAGGTTGCGACCAAGGTTTTCCCTTCTCCTGTCGCCATTTCGGCTATCTTTCCTTGGTGCAAAACCACGCCGCCAAACAACTGCACGTCGTAGTGAACCATATCCCATTTTATTTCATTGCCTCCGGCAATCCAATGGTTTTGATAGATGGCCTTATCGCCTTCAATGCGTACAAAATCGTGAGTGGCGGCCAAATTGCGGTCGAAATCGGTAGCGCTTACTTCGATTTCTTCGTTTTCGTTAAATCGTTTTGCCGTTTCTTTTACAATAGAGAAGGCTTCGGGAAGCGATTCCATCAAAATCTTTTCCAGTTTATCGGTAACTTCTTTTTCCAATTTGTCCACCTGATTCCATTTCTGCTCGCGTTCATCCATGGGAATATTGTCCATATTGGCGCGAAGCTCGTCGATTTGCGCTTTTTCATTCGCCACATAATCTTGAATGCGCAGGTCAAGTTCTTTTGTCTTGGCGCGAAGCTCGTCGTTCGAAAGTTTTTCGATGGACGGATAAACTTCCTTTATTTTGTTCACAACGGGATTGATCTCATTTAAATCGCGTTGTGCTTTGTTTCCGAATATTTTCGAAATAAAACTGTTGAAACTCATATTTTTATTTGTTATTTTCCTGTTTAATTTTCTGTTAGTTATTCTCTCGGCAGGTTGTCAAAACAACTCTTCCAATATATTTCCCAGGGCGGCGTTCGGTGCGCGTATGCGCAATCGGTGCGACACGCTGGGCGCAATTTCGGTAGCGTCTATTGTTCGTCCTATTTTTTGTGGTTTTATGCCGTTTCCAAAGAATATAACGGGCGAAACGACGGCGTTATTCCGCACCCGCAGGTTGTTTTCGGATTGTGTTTGCTGTTCGGGAACGACCCGCCAACCCGGTTGCAATTCGAGAAATAAATCACCCGAAACGCCTTTGTAATAACCGTTGCGATAATGCTGGAGCATTTGGTTGTATGCGCCGTGGAGCATTTGATAGGATGTGAAAACATCCTGTACTCCGGCTGATTGCACCAAAAACTCGGCGGCTTTCTCTTGAAAGTCCTTCAAATCGATTTTCTTATCTTCGAGCAACTTACGGTTGAAGAAAAACTGCTGATTGTAATAGGTTTTTATCCATTGTTCATGTCCGTAAATCGCCATCAGATACATGTTGAGCAAGGCTTGGCTGCGCGAGGGATAAAAATCTCCTCCCGAAGTAAGCAGGTCTTTCGGATAGACTTCCTGCTCGTTGAAATACCCTGTGGAGACCACAAAAATAAGCGTATTTTTTAAACCTACGGTTTTTTCGACCGTTTCCAATAAGGAAGCGATATCCTGATCGAGTCGGTAGTAATTATCCTGAATTTCAACCGAATAATTTTTGTCCAGGGCATTCGGATAATTTCCGGCATAGAAGGTAAGGGCAAGAAAATCGGGATTGCTGTGTTTACCCAAAATATGGGCTTTCAGTAGTTTTTCCGCCATAGACCGTACTTCGGTATTTACATGGGGCGATTGCTTGAAAAGTTTGTAACTGGGTTTTTTGTCTTCGACGAAAAAATGCTGAAAGTTGTAAATATTCTTGGTATAAGGAAAAGCGTTGTATCGGGCTACATCCATAGCCGGTTTCCACGAATTGGAGACGGCCGTTGCGCTTATCGATTCGGGACTGCGATTAAACTGATCGACAATCGGTTGTGTTGATTTGTAGAAAGTGGTTGTCGCCCATTTTCCCGAATAATCTTCCACCCAATAGGCGGCGTTGGCGCCATGTCCTCCCGAAGCCAACGCTTGCGACACATCGGGCGCGAAAGCGTATATCTCGGATTGTCCGCCGGAAGCAATATTCAATTCGTCGGCTATCGTAGATACTTTTATGGCAAGGGGCGAATATTTTTCGGTCGTAAAATTACCAAGGTATTTGTTGTCGGCAAAAGAGGATACTATCGTGTTCGATTCGGCAAGGTATTTGTTTTCGCTGACGATGCCGTGATATGACGGCGTGGTTCCCGTGTATATGGTTGCTATGGTTGCGGCCTTGTCCAAATAGGGAAAATCGTATTTCACATTGGCATAAACCAAGCCTTCTCCCAATAATCGTTTGAATCCTTTTTCGCTGAAAGTATGTTTAAAGAGTTCGAGATAATCGCCGCGTAACTGATCTATCGTGATGCCGATGACCAATTTGGGCGTTTCAGTCGAAACATTTTGAGCAAACAACGATGTAACCGAAAAAAAAGCTACAAGTGATGACCGTATTTTTATCATTATTCAGTATCCTGTTTTTATATGTATCGCAAAAACCGTGCTGAAAATTTCATTGTCCCCATGCCGCTTTCAAATATTGGGCGGAAGGGTAACGGTTTTTTTGACTCTTTTTCTTTTTTGCCGCCCAGATATTCACACCCGAACGAATCCATAAACTCATGGCGAAGGGGATACCGACGAGCGGCAATTCCTGCGGAATCAACCACCATAACGCCAAAAACAGCGTTAAGACTGCAAAGTTAATAAAATGATAGAGAAAAACGAGTTTTTTGAGTGGTTTTACCCAAAATAAAAAAGCGAAAAGCAGGCTAAAAATATTTAACCATACAAAGTTCCAATTCGCGTTTACGGCCGGATGAATGGAAAAAAACATGAGGAAAAAGATAATCAGCCCGGCAATTCCCGCCGCTCCGAAAAGCAGGGTATCGTATATTATCGGTAACGCCGTTTGGCGAACGTTCACTTTTTGGATGACGGAAACGATTATCGTAAGCAAGAGCAATGCAAGAGCAACGTAAATCGGCTCCAATACCTCCGGTTCACCCGTGTTGGATTCCGTATTACCCGCTTTCAATATAAAGGTACTGTTTTTCACCAAGTTATATTGCAAAGTATCGTTTTTAATGATTTTTGCGCCGTCGAAAGCATCTTTTAAATAAATCGGAAGAAACATTTTTTCGCGCAAATTAATGGTGGAATCGGCTCCGCTGCCGATAATCAAATCGATGCCGAATTCCATCCACGGATACGACGCCACACATTCGTGAATTAAGTCGCGGAAAGTCTGATTTGTGCTGTCGGCAGGATATTCAATGCGTCCCTGCACGTACTTCTCCACCATATCCCGCGGACGGGTAGCGCAATTGTCGAACAGAAAATTATAACGATAGCCCCTGTTTTCCGGCTTCGCATTGATATACAAGGCTTCCCACAGATTTTGTTTTTCCTGCTGCGTGAGGTTTAATTCCTGTTTGACAACCTCTAATTTTTTCTCCTTGTATTCTTTAAGAAAATTATTGAAAGAGGTAACCCCCAACACATAATCGGTCTCACCACGTACAAAATGATACATGAAATTGGGCTGATCGGAATCAAAAAATCCGTAGTTGAATACTAAATCCACACCGGTGGAGTCATCGCAGACAAAAAGGGCTGTATGCCCGTAAACCGCATATATGGCCCCACTCCACGGTGATGTGGTCATCAGACTGATTTTCGCGCTGTCGCTCAACTGTACTTGCGCCATCGACGAAAAAAACAGGGACAGACCGACAAAAAGAATTGATATGTGTTTATTCATTCGGAATTTCTTTTTGAACACGCAAATATACGGATAATTTTTTAAAAGATGATTACATTTCCAAAATCGAAAACAACGGCAGACTTATCCTTATCGAAACACCCTTAAAATCAGCCCCGTCGATTGCCGTAAAAACGCCCATTCTTCCGAAAGAACCCAAGCCGACGGAGTAACCGCCTTCGAAACAGTTCCGACGACCATCGGTGTGCAGGTAATGGATGTGCAAGGCTTCATCGAAAATCTTTCCCTGCAAAAACGGCAGTTTTTTCAACAACAGATATTCGGAATGGTAACTTGCATGTACTTCTGCCCAATAATCTTTGCTATAACTGTATTCGGACAGCATGTTGAAGCTGAAGTTAAACGGTTGGTCGCCAACCAACATCGGATTTTGACGGAAATAGTTGTAATCGGGTAACTGCAACGACGAAGCATTCAAGAATTTCCCCCCACCGACAGCGTACCTGAAACGCGAGAAGATTGACGTTTTAATGCTTTGTTTTACAGAATATTCCATTAATACAAACCGGCTCGTAACGGCATTATCGGGCAAGCCGAAGCCCTTTTTGTATCGAAGGGCAAATGTCGGATAATTCGATGTTACATAGCTTTTTCGTCCTCTATTGATCCAATAACGGTAAAACGGCGTATATGACAGACCTATATCCAATATTGAGGCGCGGTGGTTGGGAAAAGCCGAAACCCAGTCGTCAGGCATATTAGGACCAACTTTTTCACCAAACAGATTGTAAGATGTCAAATTTTGCAAGGTCGCGCGTTTTTCATACAGGAAGGCGGTTGTCAGGTTCAGACCATTGGCGATATCGATTCGGTTGGTCGCATGGAAGAATACTCTGTCGTAAAAGCGGATGTAATTTCCACCATACGCCGCAGCGGTAATGCTGTTTAGGAAACGATTCATCCCGTACAATCGGTTGATATCTTCTGCTGTATGTCCGAAAGAAAGTGAGGCGTAACCTTGGCGGAAAGGTTGGTAATGCCACTGCACTTCCGTCTTCCATCGCAAGGTTTGACGGGTTGTTACATAGCGTACATCGGGTTTTATCTTCAAAAAGCAGTTGCTGTCCAAATTCAAACGATATTGGAGAGACTGCCCCAGCGAAAAACCATCGACAAAATTGTATTCGTTCAAGGCATGAGCAATGCCGTCGAATCGAAGCAGCGATTTCTCGCCGAGCTTGAAACCTCCACCCATCAACAGTTTACCTCCAGTCGATTTCGGGCCTGCTTCCAATTCGAGCGTGATCGCCCGCGAACCTGTGGAAAGCCCGTGGATGCTGTCCGGAGGATTTATGGAGTCGGCAACGGCATACGAACGGGCTTCCGACTGCTCCAACGGGAGCATCCTTATTTTAGCCCAATACAATGAATCAAGACTGAATGCCGATGAATCGATTTTTATCTCCACATTTTCTAAATATTTTATTTCGAGAGACTTATTTTTGTTTTTTTCTTCTTCAGTCTCCGAAACAGACTGCATCATTTGCGACAACTGATAAGCTTCGCGCGTGGAGAGCTCCTCTTTTTCGAAGAGTTTTTCCATCTTTTTCAGCGTTTTGTCTTCTTTTTGCTTGCGTTTTTCGGAAATTGAAGAAGGGGCATTGTTTTCTGCAAAAGAAGAAATTTCTCCCGTGGAAGAAGGCATTTTGTCCTGTTTCACGTTCACCGACTGATAGGTGATAGATACAAAATACCTTCCGCCGCCTTTGACACCCATCGTATTCACATTCACGTTCATATCGTAAGTTGTGGGGAGATAAACCGACGGCTTCACCTCATGAAACGTTACTCGGTTATGAATGATGGTACCCATTTGGCGGCTCGTTAAATCGGCCTCGAAAACGTTCCACGTGTCTTCCAAAATATACAGGTAACCGCTGTACAAGTCGCCGTTCTTATACCGCGGTATCACTTTGATTTTGTTGATGGTACGTCCGCCGTTCGTTTCCACGTCTTCCCATTTGAATTTGTAATAACGGAAAGCCCCCGGCTTAAAAATATTTTCGTCGTAAATATTGGAATTGACAACCTTCAAGGCCTCTTCACCCATATCGAACTCTTTCGGGATGGACGATTTCACTGCTTTCACGCGCTGGTCGTAGCTGTTGGGGGCTTTGAACGCTATTTCGTTGTCCGATTCCATCACGAAGGTTTTGCCGATCAACAGGTTAAAATCGACTTTCTGACCGTTCATTTTCGACATCCGTTTGATGACGCCGGGTATTTTATCGATGTGGAAAGACCCTTTGGTATAGGTCTGACTCCGATATTCGCTTACTTGATTGCGGTAGAAAGGCGCATAAGCAATCACTTTTCTCATGATGCGGTACGCGGGATCTTCGCCGTCGGACGAAACGATGACTTCATCCAAGCGATACACTTTGTCAGTTAAAGTTACGGACAATATTCCCTGTGCAAGGGGAACTTCTATTTTTAAGGTTTTGGGTTCGTAACCCAAGGAACGAAACTCGCAGGTATAGCTCCCTTGTTTTATGTTGGTTTGAAACTGTCCCTTGTCGTTTGCCACAATGCCCTGCGCTATTTCGGAGATGTAAATCGACGCATTGGGCACAGGTTCTCCTTTTTCGTTTTGCACGATACCCTGCAAAAGCTGGGCATTCAATGAGACCGGAAAAATGGCGAGGCAAAAGAAGAAGAACAACAACCGGAACTGTTTCATAAAACAAGAAGGTTATTATTTGGTTTTAATCTTTCAATTTCTTCCCTAATATCTTCAACCACTTCTTTATTCGCGATTTCGCCTTTCAAACTGAAAACGACAAACACTTTTCCTCCAAATTCGGCTGTAAAATTTGCAAAACTTGCTTTCATACGTTCGGTTGCCGAATAACCGCCGAAATTGGATTTTGCAGTAACAGGTTTTATTTGTATACCAATGGCTTTATCGCCGATTTTTGCAACGTAATCAATGTCGCCTGCGTGGTCGAGTTCGGGGTCGCTTTCCTCAAATGATAATTCTGGAAAAATCTTTGCCGAACCGTCGTTTACAACTGATTTTTCGCGGATAAAACCGTCGTAAGTTCGGTTGAT
>JAISUH010000075.1 GCA_031272205.1 Dysgonamonadaceae bacterium
GCAAGAATGGATGGGGCAAATTCGTGGCTACGAAGGGTTACGATTAGGAATAAGGGTTTATAAGTGGCGTCCCGTTAGGACTTTGGGGGTGGAGAGGGATGTGCTGTCCGTAAGCTGAAGCATACGGTTAATAAAGTGTGCCCCTTGCAGGGGCCGGGCTGCCTGAATATCCCCGTTCGGGGATACATATCAATAGAAACCAAGGCGACCCACCAATGCAACCCCGTACGGGGTTGAACGGCATTTATACGCTTGGTTTCTATTGATATGGATGGCCTGCGGCCAAGAACCTTCCTCAAAATTCCCTTAGTAGCCCAAGGTTACACACCACCCACTTACCCTTATTTTCCTGATAAATAATGGAATAATGGCAAGAATGGATGGGCAAATTTGTGGCTACTAAGGGTTGGAAATGGTATTTTTGTAGAGACGTGGCATGCCACGTCTCTACAGTCGGAAAATGTCGCATCTCTATGGCTGAAAGCCATATAGCATTAGCGCAGGGCAACGCCCTGTGTAAAAGGGCGTTCCTCCTCACCCAAAAGGGCTGAAAGCTCGCAAGCAACGATTGATTTTGCCCTTTCAGGGCACAGGTGACGGGGTGGGTGCGGATGCCTTATTCGTAAGCTGAAGCATACGGTTAATCCAAAAAAAGAAAGCCCGAAGTATTCATAACTCCGGGCTTTTTGTGAATTGTGGCCTCTCCTTAGTTGGTAAGGCGCGGAATGATTTCGGCGATACTCATGTCGCCGGTGAGGGCGTTCCGATTGGAATTGAGTATCTTAATCATCAAGTAACGCGATGTTACCGGCGCTTGATCGGGAAAAGTCTGGAAGAGTTTGTTCCGTGCATCTACTCCCGGTCCACTGACGGCCCCTCCCACAAACGAGAGTTCGCCCCACTTAACATAACGGCTGTCGGTCCATGTGATGCCTGATTCTGTGGTAACGTTATCGGGGATGATGTAGAACTCGATGTCTTTCACATCCATAGACGGACTGTCTCTCCGGTATATTTCGACTTCCGAAAACTTTTTCGGCGCCCCAAAATCGATTTGGAAATAGAGCGGGAAGGGAACGGGATTGTCCCAGTTTGCATGCCAGAACGAAGATCCGCTTGTATTGCCGTCAATGGCACGTGCCTCCCTGTAAGTTGATGAACTTCCATATCCGGAAGAGGCGGTTGCTGTCCATGCCGGCGATTTCGATACCGCTGTGGTGGTATATCCCGAATAGAACTTGATGGGTTCGGAAACCACGTTCCCGCCATCCGTGGATTTTGCGGTGATCTCAGCGTATCCTTTCGATTTGTAGCTTACCACCCCTTTCTCATCAACAGAAACGACAGAGGGGTCGGACGATATGTATTCCACCTTCTGGTTTGTTGCCGTATAAGGCGCTACCGTGAAGTAGGAACTGACGTCGCGCGTTGCGTTTGTCGCCAATATCAGCATTTGTACGTATCGTTTCTCGTTACGGATTCTACGTATTGCGTTACGTCAATGGTAACGCGAGCCTTTTTATACTCCTCGCCGTTAGGGCCTACGACAATCAATGTGCCTGTTCCGCCGCCTTTGGCTGTGATGAGTCCTTTATCGCTCACCGTAAATATCCGAGCGTTGCTGCTAACGAATTTCAACGAGTTTACCGCGTTGGCCGGCGTGGTGGCGATGTTCAGCTGATAAGTATCCGCCACGGTCAGTTTTACCGTATCGTTGCTTACGCCGCTTATGTTGATTTCTTTAACATCTGTCAATCCCTGTTCTTCGTCTTTTCCGCAAGCGCTAAACAACAGGGCTATGCTTGCAAATAATAAGATTATCTTTTTCATAATGTTCAAATTTTAAGCATGATACATCATTGACCGACCTCCACCGACTGGTCTGTCAGCCAGGTAGGTGTTCCATACAGATTAGCGTCGTGGCCGTGACCGGTTACGTCGTTAATCAGCGAACCCGTGCCTTCATTGCATTTCCAATAGGCAATCAACCCCGGAGTAGCGGGATTAACGCCGTACATGTTTTCCGCAATTTGCGTTTCGGTACGCGGTACAGACCAGAAACGAATTTCGGAGGTCTGGATGTTCGATCGGAAATAACTGTCCGTATCGCTTTCCCCGCCAAAGCGAACGCCTCTCACGCCCGCTCCGTCCGCAGAATTGATGGTGATGGATTTCCCGCTGATAGACGCTTTCTTATCCAAGATACCGTTCACATAGATGGAGCACGTGCCCGCCTTGTTGCTTACTACGGCGGCGATATGATACCATTTGTTGTTCTGGAACGAATAGTCTGCCTGAATTTCCGTATCGGCGCCTCCGGGTTTGATGCTGAATTTATCCCAGAAACCGGCCGCACCGGAGGCGGCAAAACGGGAAAATATCAAGTCTGCGTCGTTTCCCGCATTATTGGCGTTAAACAATATCTGGTTGTTCTTACCCGAACCCAAATTGTCTATTTTCACAAGGAACTCCACTGTGTAATCCGTTACCGTGATGGGGCCGTCTTTGATCGTCATTTTCATGCTGTTGCCCTTCGACAGGACAGGCACGTTGGCGATGGGTGTGGGTACTACCAAATAGATAAAATAGTCTGAGCCGTCCAGGATGGAGGCATTGCTGCCCGTTACCGACTGGATGGCCACCGGCACCGCATAGGTAAGCCCTGTTTTGCCCAAATCGGAAGACAATGGCTTTATGTTCAGCGTGATAGCTGAAGCGATGCTGGATCCTGCCTCAATCACGGCCGTGTTCGACGAGAGTTCGTAAAACTCTGCGGGCAGCATCGCATATCCCGTTGCGTTGGTTTCATTAAACGCTTTCAGCGTATTTTCATTCACGCCGACCGTTACGCGCGTTTCTGCCTCAGCCAATTTAGCCATCCGTACCTGTACGGGGAGATTTGTACCGGCGTCGCCGACCGTTACCCGTTGTGTGTTAATGTTGCTCACACTTGTGAAGTAAACGCTATTGTCGATTGCGTTGTTTACGGCGTTATCGCCGCAACTACAGGCCAACAGTCCGAATACGGCTATTGCCCACGCTTTTGATTTCATTATCTTCATGATACTGTCTGTTTTCATAAATTACACCTGTTAGTTTCCTGAATGATTCGCCGGATTCATAATCTGTATGGCTTTCCGGGTAAACGGGTAAAAGCCTTCCTGTCCGGCTACGCTATACGCATATTCGATATGATACACTCCACAGCCTCCTTTGGCGTAGCGTTTGCCGTTAACCAAGGGTTCCCATGCCGCCATTCCGAAGTAGGATTTTGTTTTCGTACCGTCTTCCTGACCGAAGTCGCATCCTCCGTTGATTCGGTTTGTTGCGTTCTCGAAGTTCTCGGTCGCGATATACTTTTTAGCGACTTCTTCGGGGGTCAGGGTGGAGGCATGGTGGTTGACGCAAGCTGTCAGACGGGCGTTCAGATTGGTATAGCCCGAACAGTTGTAAGCTTGCACGATGAACCAGTCGAAGCAATCGCCCACCTCGCTCAGTGTGGTTTGCGGTTCGCCGTCAACGGCCAATATCAATCCCGTATTCGATTTGGGGCCGAAGTATTTGCTCAGCTCTTGGATGAATACCTTCATGCGGGGCGTGCTCTCGGCCAGATCGTCCGGAACGCCGTTTACGGTAGGTTCGTGGTCGATGTCCAATCCGTCGTATCCGCGCTCTACAACCATATCGTAAAATGCGCGTGCATACTTAGCTATTGCGGCTTTCTGGGCATCGTTGGGTTCTTCGTTCTTGCCGGTGGCATTGGGATCCCAGCCCCAATAGTCATACAATTCCTGTGAGCCTTTGGCCATGCCGTCGGGAGTAACACCTTCGCCTACATAGCCGTCGAAGGAACAAATCAGGACTTTAGTGCCTTTTACTTTTTGTACATATTCCAAATCTTTCTTCCGGGCTTCCGTCAATGTTTTCCAATCGCCCCAGATAGACACCATATCCAGACTGTCGGGCAGTCCGGCCAAGCTACTTGCCATGGAAGCGCCTTCCCCGTTCCAGCCGCCAAACCAGCCAAAGCTGACCGGCCTGTCGCCTGCGGTGGCTTTCCATAATCTCAGATTCGCGTAATATTCCGCGGTATTTCCCTTGAGTTCAAAGTCATCTGCTTCGACCTCCGTCCATTTTTCACAAGAGTAAAAACCAAGGCAGAGAAATACCAAAGGAAATATATTGATAATTAATCTTTTCATTTCAAATCTTTATTACAGGTTATTTATTTCGATTTCTTATCCCACCACAACCGGGTTCCGTAAGCGTCGGCTCCGCCGAGCAGGGTAACGGCATTCGCATAATTAACCGCGTTGTTTATTTTTTCTTTCGGCTCGAAAGGAATACGGGCGGCAACGGTTGTTAAAGAGGCGTCCGTGTTTCGGTTCACTTCCACCGGGAAGAACCGCGGGTAACCGGTACGGCGGTAATCACACCATGCTTCCGTACCCAGCGGCCACAGGGCGATCCATTTTTGAGTAATAAGGCGTTCAAGCTTCACTTCCTGCGTATCGCCGTCGTTCCATTTGATGGTAACGGTGCTGATGGCCGGCGTTTGGTGTGCAGGGTCGTTGCATGCCCCCGGAAGGCTGGTATTGTCGTTGAGATAAGTATCTGCGCCGTTGACGGCATGTTCCTCAAACGAAAGTTTGATGCCTTCGTTGTAGAGGCTCTCAGCCGTTCCGCCTCCCATATTCCAGCCGCGCAACGCACCTTCCGCTCTCAAAAAAGCGACTTCGGCGGCGTTCATCCAGAGCGTTTTGTCCGATACGGCGAATTTGGGAATGGAATAGTCCTGTACCGCCGTTTTGCTGGTGATATCGATACCGGAACGCAATCCCACGTATCCGCCGGTGCTGTTGGTCTCGAAATAGGCGCTTCGGCGCGGGTCGTTGTATCCGTTCATATAGGATACCAGATCGGCGCAAGCCCGCGTATCGCCCCAGTTTGTTGCGCATTGGTAGATACCGTTGGGCTGATAAACAAAACTTGCGTTATCGCTATTGGTTTTGATGACGCCAATGGGATGGTTCACAGCCTCTTCTGCTTTTTGCTGAGCGAGGGTAGGGTTGGCATATACGATACGCATGGCAAGGCGTAGTTTCAGGGAGTTTGCGAATTTCACCCATTGGGTAAAATCGCCGCCATACACCTTATCGTAATCCGCCATCGGCTTGTCGCCGGGGAAGGCCAAGGCATAAGCAGTCAGTTCGCCGATAGCGTAGTCGAGGTCTTCAAAAAGGTGATTGTAAACCTCTTCCTGACTGTCGTAAGCTACGGTGATGCTGTTTCCGGTAATCTGTGAGTAGGGGATAGGCCCGTAGATGTCCGTCAGACGTTGCATCTTGGCCACTTTCAACAATTGTGCCCATGCAAAATTGATCCCTTCGCCGTTGGTTTTCGTTTTCACCTCGATAAAAGCGGGATAGAAACTCGAAAGCGTGCGGAAAGGAGACCCAATCCAATCTTCATTGGCATTGAATGTGGCGAAGTGGTTAGGCCATGTATTCGAAATGCTCATGTAGCGGCCGTAACAGTCGCCGATGAAGTTCTGGTCTATCTGGTAGGCGTTCTCCTGAGCAGGATATACCGAATTTTGCATCTGTCCGAAATAGGCGCCCACACTCAATTTCTGGGGCAGGTATTCGGGCGTGTTGATCTCTTCATAATCCATGCAAGAAGCAAGGAAAAGCAGTGCAAAGAGCGCTACTGCAATATATTTAGAATATTGTTTCATAATGCATCGATTCTTTAAAATTCAAATTTCACCTTAAATCCTATATTTCTCAGACTTGGAGCCATCATAAAATCCAATCCTTGATAATAGTTGCTCGTAGAAGCTACGGATTCGGGGTCATACGGAGCTTTGTTGTATATCATCCATAAGTTGGTGCCGATAAGCGATACGGATGTTTTTGCCACGTCGCCCAACCATTTGGAAGGAAGCGTATAGCCCAGACTGACTTCTTGCAAGCGGACATTGGTCGCATCATAGACATAATGTGAATGAATGCCGTTTTCGCCGCCTACGGTTTTGTACCACGTTTCCGCATCCACCATGCCGTTGTTGACGACGAAGCCGCCGTTGTCGCGTGCAATGGCGGAAGCTTCGCTCACGCCGTAATCGTCGAGGATGGCTTGCGTATAAGAGATGCCTTTACCGCCCAAACGTGCGGCGATCACAAAATCCAAGCTGGCGCCCTTATAGGAGAAACCGTTGCGGAAGCCCAAGTTCCATTTGGGCAATACGCTGCCCACTTTTTGCAAATAATCTTCGGAAGCCATGGAACCGGTACCCGGGTCGATCCAGATGTCCCCGTTTTCATCCCGTTTGATGACGGATGTTGTCCACAGGTCGCCCAAGGTGCCGCCTTTCGTAAGCATGATAAGAGCGGAGCCGATGCGCGTTTTTTGGATTTGGTCCAAATAGATGGTTTCGCCTTCGGTATTCACGTAAGAGCCCAAATCGATGACTTTGTTCCGATTTGTGCTGGCGGTGAACGACGATGTCCACTGCAAATCGTTCCATTTCTGATTGAAACCCAAAGCAACCTCCAAACCTTTGTTCTCGATGTTACCCGTCTGTGCGATAATGGAGGAGTAACCGGACGAAGCCGATACCGGCACGGTGAGGGTCTGGTTGTATGTATTTGATTTGTATAGTGTTATATTCAAGCTGAGCTTCTTGTTCCAGAATCGGCTATCCACCCCGATTTCATACGATTTTGTCTTTTCGGGATACAGTTTCGAGATGGGCATATAGGTTACGGTAGCCCATGATTTATTTGCATCGTCATATACATAGTGGGGGATGGACAGTTGCGGATTGATAGGGTTTCCCACCGATGCATAGGAACCGCGTACTTTCAGGTAATTCAGGAAATCAGGCAGTTTCACCATTTCGGAGATGATACCGCTCAAGCCTGCGGAGGGGTAGAAAAACGATTTTTCGGGCATTCTTGCCAAGGATGAATCCCAGTCGTTGCGGCCGGTCAAGGTCAGGTACAGCATGCTCTTCCAACCCAATTCCACGTTGGCGAAGATCGATTGTGTCTGTTGCCTTACCTGCGATTCCAAGGGCATCCATTTCGGGTCGTTCCGATCGACGTTTCGTAATGCGAACAGGTTTGGTTCGTTTCCCAAGTTTCCGCTAAAACCGGTTTCTTCCGAACGAACGTCGTAATAACTGCTACCGATGTTGGCCGTTAAAAACAAGTCGTAATCGAGTTCCTTATTGATATTGACTAAAAGATCGGCGTAAGTAGAATTGTCGATGAGATCGTTTCGGGAGTAACTGCCGTTGGTGCCTGCTAACAGGGCCATTGTACCTGCATATTTTTTTTGTTCTTCCTTTGCTACGGCATTGTCCAATTTCACACGACCCGCCAAATTCAACCACGGCAGCACGTCGTAAGACAGATTGGCGTTTACCATATAGCGCGACCGGTCGGTGGTGAACAAATCTTTATAGACTGTCCAAAAAGGGTTCTGAAGCGTCAGGCTCTCGTCTCCCCATTGCCAGCGTTGTGTATAAATGTCGCGTCCGGGATTGTATTCTTCGTATTGACGAACTTGATCGAAATTTTCCCCGCGGGGATAGGTGTAAACGGCGGGTATCGGGTTGTAGTACTCGCCTTGAGCCATCATGTTTTGATTGTCCTGTACAATATAATTAATACCGAAATCAAAAGTCATTTTGTCGTTCAGGAAAGAACTGGTATTTCGCAATGACACGTTGTAACGGTTGTATTCGTTGTTGGGAATGATTCCCGCCGCATTGGTAGAAGCCAACGAAACGTAGGTTTGGTTTCTGTCCGTACCCCACGAAACGGCGATGGCATTTTGAACGTTAGAGCCGGTATTGAAGAAATCGGCCGGATTGTAACTCGAAGGTGTAGCCAATTTATCGCCCCAACTTTGATATTCACCCAACTTGTTTCCATAGGTGTTTTGAAACTTGGGCATTACAAACGGAGACATGAAAGAGGTCTGATTAGAGACCGTTACTTTCACTTTCCCTGCCTGTCCTTTTTTGGTGGTAATCACAATGGCGCCGTTGGCCGCGCTGGATCCGTAGAGAGCGGCTGCGGCAGGTCCCGTGAGCACCGTCATGTTTTCAATGTCTTCGGGATTGATGTCGGCAATACCCTCGCTGCCGGACGGTTGTGATGAATATACGCCTGCATCTTCGTTTACTGCCCCCTTGGATACGTTGTTCATAGGTACACCGTCTATCACATACAATACGTTGTTGGTACCCTCAATGGATTTGGACCCGCGTATGATGACTTTAGTCGCCCCGCCGATACCTGTAGAAGAAGTATTGATATTCAGCCCGGCCACTTTCCCGATCATGGAATTCATGAAATTGGCGTCTTTCACCGTACTGACGGCTTCGGCATCCACCTTTTGCGCATTGTAGCTCAGTGACTTCTCCGAACGTTTGATCCCCAAAGCCGTAACCACAACTTCATCCAGTGTTTGCGTATCTTCACTAAGTTGGATGTTGTAGGTGTTTTGATCGCCAACTTTCAGGCGTTCGCTTTTATAGCCTATGTAGGTAATGATGAGTTCGGTTCCTTTCGGGATGTTTAAGCTGAAATTTCCGTCGATGTCGGTAATCGTTCCTGTTTCGCCGTTACTCGTACTGATATTCACCCCGATGAGCGGTTCGTTATTTTCGTCCACAACCTTACCGGTTATTTTTTTATTGTCCGTCGGTTGTTGTCCTTTTGCCACAATAGCAATATAATGGCCTTGTATCTGATAAGTGAAACCCGTATTCTTGAGAATTTCATCGAGCGCCTTCTCCATCGGTTGATCAATTAAATTCAGATTGACAGATTGATCTTTACGCAATTTCGATTCGTTATAGGCGACCGACATTTTTGATTGTCGTTCCACTTCTTGTAGCGCCTCTGCAATGCTGAGGTTCTGTTTCCGAATGGATATTTTTGCATTACTTTGCGCGGGTACGGTTAGCGAAATTAAAAATAAACCCATAAAAAGTAATGCAAGTTTTGTTTTTATATGATTATTATTCATAAATTTGAGCGTTTTTTCTTAGTGTTAGTAAACAATTCACTGCTTTTCAAAAAAATTTGAAAAGGATTTTTCAACTAATGCTACTGATTTCATATCCGGGACGAGGCTACCACCCTTGTTCCGGATACTTTTTTTCATACGCGATGATCGTTATGTTTCTCTATAAATAGAAACGTTGCACATTATTATTTATGGATGCTTGCTTAAATAGCAAACCTTGTCTTTTATTGTATAGTCAAACGTGTTGGCTACGGTTTGAATGATATCCATGATTTCATCCAAAGGCGCATTTTCCTTGAAACGGAAATTGTATTTGTCGTTGTTCAGCGTCCCGCTCTTGTATTGGAAGGTGATCTCATACTTGCGTTCCAACATTCTCAGAATGTCTTTGATTTCTATACTTTTGAATACCAATTCATCCCGTTGCCACGCGGTTACGTCTTCCAAATCGACAACGGAAACCTGTATGTTGCGGGTTTCCTTGTCATACACAAGTTGTTCGCCGGGAGTCAACACACGAACATCGGGTTTGTTTTTCGATTTCACCTGAATGCTTCCCTCTATCAATGTCGTGTTTACGAAAGGGTCGTCCGGATAGGACTTTACGTTGAACTGGGTGCCCAGCGCCGTGATATCCAATTGATCGGTTTTTACGATAAAGGGTCTTTTCGGGTCTTTTTGTACCGAAAAATTGGCTTCACCGACCAAATAAACCGTCCGCACATCGCTTGCAAAGGCATCCGGATAGACCAACAAGGTGGTCGAATTGGTCATCACCCGGCTTCCGTCGGGCAATATCACCGTCCCTTTATCTCCAATAGAGCTGAAATATTCGGTCAATATCAGTTCGTGGTTGCTGCGTTTAGCCAAAAAATAGGAAGCCGATGCGGATGCGAGAAGCAGAAGAACCGAGGCTGCATATTTCAAACTTTTTCGTTGGAGGGAGACAAAACGCGCTTTTCGCCCGGTGTTTCGGAGGTTGATTTTTTCGCGAACCTTTGCATAGGACTCCCATGCCTGCGGGGTCCAGACGTTCTCCGTATTGTCCCATATTTCGCGGAGAGCAGCCTCTTTTTCCGCTGCGTGAGCAGAATCGTCTATGAGCCAACGATGCACATCCTCAATCGTTTTCTGATCATGAGGTGTTGATGAGAATATCCGGAGTATTTTCTGAATGTAAGTCTTCGTCTCTATAATCATTTTCATCCTTTTGTTATTATAAAGACAATCGGGGAGGGTGAACTACTCAATCAAATTGAAAAAAAACAGCAGATAAATTATTTTTTTCAGTTCGGAGAGGGCTAAGTAAAGGTGTCTCTCGACGGTTCTGACGGATAAACCGAGCATGGAAGCAATTTCGGCATTGCTTTTTTCCTGTATATGGCTCAGCAGATAACATTCTTTTCTTCGTTCGGGCATTTGGTTGATGACGACCTTGGCCAGCAGCGCCAGTTCTTTTGCATACATCTGTTCGTGAATGTCGAAATCGGTTTTCAGTGTTTCCGGCGAAGGCAAGGTTTCCTGATAGTTCTGTCGGTACTTTTTTCTTTTCAAAAAATTAAGGATATGGTTTTTAATCATCATAAAAACATATCCGTCAATGTGCTCTTTTTCATGCCAGATTTCGGGATGTTCCCACAGTTTTACGAATACGTCTTGAGCAATATCTTCGGCGTCTTCTTCCGATTTTAGTATTTTCAACGCAAAGGCTTTTGCTTTTGGAAAATTGAGTTGGAAAAAGGATTCAAATTCTTGACTCAAAAGTTCACTGTCAGTGATAGGTTTACCCATAACCTGAGTTTTGTTGAGGTAAATTCAAATAACGGGTTGAATGATCGAAACAATTTTATAGCATCGGTGGTTTTTAATCAAAGCGTCGGGCGTCGAATTTCGACCATGTCAATCATATACAAAAATACGAAAATTTTCTGTAATCGGAATAATTTCTGTAAAAAAAACAGGTGGCGCTGAATTTCAAAAACTTAAAAAAACGCTTCAATAGTATTTTTTGCGGATGGCGTTGAACTTTTTTGTTTTTTTGAAATCGGATAGCCACCCGTTCAGGCTGTCTAACAAAATGGGAGAGGTTTTTCGCAGGGCCCACGACTCCAATTGCGTGAAACTGATGTCGGTATCGATATCGATTTCGGGCATTCGCGCCGCCATTTCTTTGGCTGTTATTTCGTCTATGATGGTGAAATCGATTTCTCCGGCAGCCACGCGCATCACCAACTGCTCTTCGTTGTAGGTCTCGTCCTGACGGATGTAAATGGTGTCGCCGATTTCGTGCGAGAGGTTGTTCAGTCGCAGGATGGCGGGCGATTTTTTCGATACGAATATTGTTTTTTTGGCCAAGTTCAAATGTTGGCGGACGGGCGGGATGCTATCGTTGAATTGGGCTTTCCGCTGCACCAAAACCTGACGGTTGAAGGTTATCGGGTTGGTAAAGGCAAAATTCTCCCTCAAATCGAAATTCACGGGGATGTTTCGCGCAACGATGTCGTATTTTTGCTCGGTCAGGCCTTTCAAATTGTCTTCCAAGCTGTTTTCAAGGAAAAGGGCGATTTTCAAGCCCCATGCTTTCTCCAATTCTTTCACCATTTCGTATTGAAAACCCATGATTGAACCGCCGGAGACAAAATATCCCACCGAGTTGTAGTCGGTTACGATGTTCAGGACGCTGTCGCGTTCGATTTGAGGCCAATCGCGAACAACAGGCACTTGACTTTTTTTGCTGATTTTGGAAACGAGCACAATTGTACACACCACAAATACCGCCAAAAACAGATAGAAGTATAGCAATCTCTTCAATTTCATAGTTACAGGGTATTATTCGGTGGAATAATCAATTGTTCAGGTTGATGGAAACCCCCATTTTCAGCACGAAAGGATTGACGGGATAGCCCGGCAGTGAAAAATAACGGGGTGGTTTTAGTACGGTAGGCGCCACATTATACAACATGAGGAAGAAGCGTGTTTGCTTCAGGTGCATGTTGGCATAGACGGTCGAAATGGGGTATCCTCCGATTTTTTTCTCGCGCTGGTTGTAGAATTGCAGCAGGGCGGGTTCGTATCCCTGCGCGAAATAGGAGCTGTGCCAATGCGCGTCGATACCCAGCTGCAGTGTGAGCTCGTTGACAATTTTAGTTTTCAGGAACAGGTTCGAATAAGCGCTTAAAGCGGGCAGAGGGATTACGTCCTCATCTCCAGAAGTTTGATACACAATTTGATTGTTCCAGTTGAAAATCCCGAAACGAATGTCTTGGTCGATGCGTGCCGACAAGACCTGCACATTGCCGCCTTCTTGCGTAATATCCTTGTCGCGGTTATAATAAATGTAGTTTTGAATGTTTTCGACACCTGCGCTCAACGTGGTATTGGTAAACGGTATGAACAGTTTGCCGCCCACATACACGCGGCGTATGTCGCCGAAATTTTTGTTCCAGTAAAAATATTTGGAGTGGTAATTTTCTTCTAAGTATTTTGGTTTCAGGTTTTTGATGTAGGCTTCGCCGGTTAGTTGAGTGCGTTTTCCGGCAATATCGAAGCCCGTTTCCACCTTGCCCGTAGCTCTAAATTCACCCAAATTTAGCCCCAGTAAGCCCAAATCGGCGCGGAGACTGAATTTCAGAAATTCGCCCTGTTGTTTTTCCAATATCCCGCCCACGGTTACCGCATTTTCCCGGTGGCTGATGCGTCGGCTTGGGTTGGCGGCGGTGGTATCGAGCATGGAATAGTTTCGGATCTCGTGTTCCAAAAAGGCCGTCAGGCCAAATTTCACCCAATCTTTGAAGCCCTCTCTCATACTCAGGGCGAAGGTGTTTTTGAACGACGAATAGGTGGTGCTGTCGTTCACGGCCGTATCGTAAGTGCGTTGTTTATAAAACTGGTCGATGCGTTGCAAGACCTGATTGTCGATAACCACGTTCGTTGTGTCGTAGGAGAGGAAACGGCGGTATTGTTGTTTATAATTCGTTGTGTATATGATACTTGCTACGGGGACGAAACGTTCCGTATCGGTTGTGTCGTTCGGCGCAGCCTCCTCGTAATAGCCCAAATTATAGCGTCCGGAGAGGTAAAGCTGATCGGTTTTCAGGCGGTTCCATGTTCGGGTGAATTTCACCGGGATATCGGTGGTGGAAAAACTTTGACCGATGGAATCGGGGTTGGTGATGAAGCCGTCGTCGGTGATTCCTCCGTTTTCGAAATTCGTGATGCGGGCTGTGGAAAGGAAGGCGTGAGCCTCAACCCTGTCGCCGAGGTAATTACCGAAGAGCGTCCAATCGATATGTTTTGTCGATTGCGAATTGTAGAAGCCCCGTGAATAGATGTAATCGACGTTGAAGCCCACGTTCAGCCGCGGACCGAAATTCATTGTCAACAGTGCATTAAGGCGTTCCTCGTTCATCAGTTTTCCGCCTCCCCGCTGATAGTTCAGTCGGGAGTAGGGGAGACGCACATTGTAAAAATACTGCTTGTCGGGTTCCTTATGATAAAGGGAGTAGGCATCATAAAAAGTAAAAGGGTCGCTCTCCCCGCGCTCGAAAAACAATTTCGAATAAGCGGGCGAGCCCAGTGGGCCGAGGAAGCCCATCGCCACCGATTGTCCGTCGGGGATGGTGCTTTGCTGGTAGTTGTAGAGTTGGGTATCCACAGGGACGATGTATCGTTCGCCGGTGCGCCGATCGATTTTCCATGTCGTGATGCGCGGGAGCTTCATTAAGGAGTCCAACCTCAACGAATCTGTTGACGAGCCGCGTTCGGGACCGGCGGCGCGACGGTCGTCGCGAGGGCGCAATCGTTCCGTAGGGACGGATTTCAGTGAATCTCCGCCCGATCGTACTTGCGCCGAATCGGGGAAAATGAACCTGGGTGCTTGCGCCATCGCGTAAAATGAGCAAACAAACAATAAGGCGATGATTTGAAGCAATTTTTTCACGTGTACAAACTTACATAAAATTTGTCTATCAAAGCTCATGCAGCCGGATTTTTTACTTGGTTTTTGGATTTTTTCAGGGATGAGCGCCTTTTTGACAAGTGCAAAAAACGGGAATAAATGCGCAGAGTTTTCAAATTTTACGTATATTTGGCGGATAAAATAACATGGAACGATGAACCATTTTGTCCGTATTTCCGGTAACGATAAAAACAGAAGGGCTTTTATGCAAAAAACGGCTGAGGCAGCCCTTATTTTTGTTTTCCTGCTTTTTTGCCGCTCGATTTCCGCGCAACAATGGGTTTGCAAACCCGAAGATAAGGCCGTTTTTGATCAATACATCGCATACATCACTCCCTATAAAACGCGACCTGATGCAGAAGTTTTGGAAAAAACCGCCGCATTTTTCATCGGTACGCCCTACGTGGCGCACACCCTTGATTTGAGCGAAACGGAACAACTGACCGTGAACCTTCGCGAATTAGACTGTTTTACCTACGTCGAAAATGTGATTGCCCTGTCGCAAACCGCCGTTTCGGAGAATCCGACTTTCGAATGTTTCATTGAAAACCTGCAAAATATCCGCTACCGCGGCGGCATTGTTGAAGATTTCAGCTCGCGACTGCATTACGCTTCCGACTGGGCTTTCGAAAACGAAAAACGCGGATTATTGACCGACATCAGCAAAAAATTGGGCGGCTTGCGCGAAACAAAACCCATCAATTTCATGTCGGCACACCGTTCTTCGTACATGCAGTTGAAAACCGACGATGCGATGCTGGCAAAAATCAAAGAGCTCGAAAAACGGATAAACGACCGCGGCGGTTTTTATTATCTTCCGAAGGAAAAAATCGCTGTCGCGGCGGGTAAAATCCCGAAGATGGCGGTTGTCGGTTTTGCGACAGACATTGAGGGATTAGATATAACCCATTTGGGTTTCGTATGGCGAAAAAACGGGAGGGTCGGGTTTATCCATGCGTCGAGCAAGGCAATGAAAGTAACCATCGACACCGAATCGATAAGCAGTTATTGTCTGTCGCGCAAATCCTGTACGGGGGTAATGCTTACGACCGTCCGGCTCAAATAAGCTTCCCGATTATTTAAACCCTTTCCACATCAGCAACGCGCGGGCTATCGCTTTTTCAACAAGCGGAGCCATGATGTCGTATCCTTTTTCGTTGGGATGGACGCCGTCTTTCGATAATTCGGCTTTCAGCCCCTTGCGTTCGTCGGCCATCGCCGTGAAAAAATCGCAATACACCGCCCCGTGCGTATCGGCATAGTTTTTGATGCGTTTGTTGAGTTCCTCGATTTTGGGGGCGGGTTCCAAGCCCGGCCGCCACGGATAGTCGAAGACCGGCAGCACAGAGCAAAAAACAACCTGTATGCCGTGCGCCTGAGCCAGTTCGGCCATACTATAAAGGTTGTCTTCTATCATTTCGAGGGTCGAGGGACCGGTGTTCCCCGCAATGTCGTTTGTCCCGGCCAAGATAACCACAACTTTGGGGTAGAGCTTGATGACGTCTTGCCGAAACCGCAACAGCATTTGAGGCGTTGTCTGCCCGCTTATCCCGCGGTTGAAATAGGGCTTGCCTTCAAAAAAATCGGGCGCTTTTTCTATCCAGCCCTGTGTGATGGAGTTCCCCATGAAAACCACACGCGACTCGTTCGTTTTGGGCATGCCTGCCTGGGCATTGTCCTTCTCAAAACGTTTGAGGTTTGCCCAATCCTGAGCATAAACGTCGAAACCTGATAGCATGACGATTGAAACAAATAAAAGAATAACGATTCGATTTTTCATTTTCTTTGATACGGATTAAAGAATTATTGAACCCAAAGGTAGTGAAATTTATGGAATAATCAATTACAAGTTGAGCGTTGAATGTGATCATAGAGGTGATACCGGTGTCATCCTTCGCGAGGACTTATGCCCCATCACTACCGTCGAATTTTTTTTCGTGTTTTGCGATTTTTTATTTTTTTTAGTTTTGTCAGAATTTGCACATTTTTTTAGTTGTACGAACAAAAAATTGCAAAAAATGCACAGTTTTCGCATTTTTTACCCGAAAAGTTGCGGAAAGCGCAAGTAGGGTTTTCATTTTGTGTCAAAAATAGGTATTTTTTCTCGCTTTTTTATGCTGCAATCCTTAAAAAAAGCCATTATTTTTGTCGAGCAAAATAAATGACAAGAAAGCCAGCGATTGACATGGAATTTTAGCCTGCTAAGTCGAATGACAGTTTATATTCCCAAATCGTATTTATAAATTTCTTAAAATAATGCATCAACAAACAGACGGGGACGAAAAGGAGCCTTATGTAACACCAATTATAGAAGTAGCGTATGTGGAACTCGATAATAGCTTTTTATCAACCTCGTTTAGCGCTGCGGATGGAACGCCATACGTGGAAGAGTTAGAAGATGGCAAAGACGTGAATGACGATGTGATCATAGGACTGTGATAAAGTTAGAAATTAGAAGTTAAAAAAAAGTAAAAAATAAAAGATTAAAAATGAAAGAAATAAAGACTTATATATTCTCAAACACTACAAAATACCGCAGGTTATTGGCCTGTTATTTGGTTGGCTTTATGGCCTGCTGTTTCGCCTCTTGTTCGGATGAAGATGGCGGCGGAGCGCTATCGGACTCCGGTACGCTCACTTTCACCTTGGGCGGCATTGCCGAAGACAGCGAAGAAACGCTGACCCGCGCTCAATTGGAACCCGAAACCATAAGGCAGGACTTGGGCGATGGCCTTTCTTTGGTATATACCCTTTCGCTTGACCCGCAAACGGCCACCCGTGCGGATGCTTACCCAGTGAAAGATAAAACCAAATACCGCATCATTGTTTATAAAGACAATGGCGATTTTGTTACCGAACAGCAGTTCACTGCAGGGGAGACCGCCCGCATCGAAAATTTGGAGAAAGTAAAATACAAATTGGCTGCCTATTCCTACAATACCGAGGATGACCTCGACGAAGTGGGCTCATCGGCCACAACCCTTACCGTCGATCCGAAGAACGACCTGCTCCATTGGACGGGGAGTGTGGATTTGACTTCAGGCAAAGCCGATCCCGTCAATATCACCTTTAAGCACCGCTTCACGCATCTGACGGTGAAAATCAGCTCATACCTGATGGGCAAAAGCAGCCCCATCATAAACGTGCCGTCATCGGCTACGCTCACTCCCGGATACAAGGGCGAACAGACCCTGCTGACCGACACCAAACTGACTCAGCTCTCCGACTTCGCCGAACCGCAGACTTTTGCCTTTGGCACAGCTCCAAATGACACGGTGGCAGCAAGCACCACAACCCGGTATGTATTCACTGGCAATAAACCTGTAACGATGGACTTCAGCGGCGACTTAATCATTGATGCTCCTTCGGGAACTAAAACGGTGCAAAACCCCACAGTAACTTTTAATAAGAAGCCGGACGGCTTGCTTCCCGGCCACTTCTATACACTCGCCATGCGTATAGAGGCCAGCAAGGGCAACTATTATCCCTACGACTTGGCAATCGGTAAAGATTACGAGGCAACCATTCCGCTGGGAGATAACCGCACTTACAGCTATACCAGGGCCGACGGCACCCCGGTGAACGGAAAAACCGAGCTCACTTTCCTGCGTTACAACCTTGGCGCCGACCCGTCGATGAGCCCGAAGGAACAGATGGCCTACCCATTCACCGATGTTAAGAATATCCGCGTTTATGGCGGTCTTTTCCAATGGGGACGTAAGGATGTGGAACACTCGCTGCGCGACCCATATTCGGCAAGTGATACGGAACATTTCCAAAACGCGCAATATCCTTCCTACGACCCAATAAACGACCATAAATTTGCGTGGGGTACTACTTCTTGGTGGTGCGCTTCAGACAATAAAGAATCCAATATGTGGGGCAATGGTGGCGGATATACTAAGCAAACGGATTTCTCCTACAACAGCGCGAAACCCAATACAACCGCCAACGATTGGAATCCCTGCCCCACGGGTTACCGC